>NZ_JALIQP010000004.1:300000-552561 GCF_023566055.1 Halosolutus amylolyticus
CCCCGCCGCGACCCGGAACCACTGGCGAGGCATCCAGGCACGACTCAGTACCTTCGAGGAGGTCCGTGCTGCCCGGATCGCCAGCGACCAGAATCCCGCACACCCCCTGGCGAACGCGCCGACCCAGTACGAGCACGTCAACCGCGAACCCGATCGCTGTGTCCTCCCGGAACCGCCGGAGTCGACCGGCGCGACGGAGTTCCCGCCGCCATCGCGCGCCGATCGGAACGGGGGCGGCGGCCGGGCGTCCGACTAGCCCCACGCTCGTCACCGCCGGTCGGTCGCGCTCGACCGGAACCGCTATCGTTATTTCGTCGCTCAAGAGAGTCGTCCCCGATGAGTCTTCGCGTCGCCGTCGCCGCGCCGTTCGTCCAGAACGGCGTCCGGCGCCTCCGGGAGAACGAGTTCGTCGTCGCGCTCTCGCTCGATCGAGACTGGTTCTCGCCCGACCAGGCCCAGCGCCTGATCGACATCGCGACCCGGGAGTCGCTGCTCGAACCCGACGGCGACGAACTCGAACTCGCGTTCGATCCGACGGACGTGACGGTCCCGGACGAGTTCGTCCCCGACGAGGACCTCCTGCAGGAACGATCGGCCTTCGAACGGGTCCTCGACGCGCTCGTCGCCGAGGGACTCGAGAAACAGGAGGCGGTCGGCGCGATCAACGCGCTCCAGGGCGAACTCGGGGTGACGATCGAGGCCGCCGCCGTCGTCTACGCACGTCGGGAGGGCGTCGACGTGGATGATCTCGCCCCGGTCGCCCGGTCGGCGCTGACCGAAGACGGTTAACCGCTCCCGCACCATCGATCGCCATGGTCGAGGAACGGATTACCGACGGCCGGCGGATCGCGGAACTCCTCGCATCGGAACTCGACGGGCGCGACGACGGCGTCCTCGATCGGATCGCGGTCACGAACGCCGATCGGGACGTCGAACCGACGGCCGACGGGGCGCGGGCGTACGACGTCGTTATGCGGACGGCCGCGGACGAACCGGGAGCCGAGACCGAGGAGCGTCTCGCGCGTGCGTTCGTCCACGACGACCGCGCCCACCTGGAATTCGAGGCGGGACAGGACGTGGCGGTCGAGGCCGCCGAGACGGCCGACCTGCGCGTCAGGCCGAAGGCGACCGACCCGCCGAAGACGCTGGTGTTCGTCGAGAGCGGCGCGGCGGTCAAACGAGCGAGCGACGTCGTCCGGGCGGTGACGCGATCGCTCGCCGATGGGACGTAGCACGGTCGGCGGTCATCGGTGTCGCTGGAGAACCGGGAGAAAAGACGCGAGAATCGAGCGGCCGGTGCGGTCAGTCGGCGCTGTGAAGCGGCATGAACGCGCAGTTCGGGCACCCGTTGTGTTTCGTCGTTCGGTAGTGTAGTTCGGCTCCACATTCACTACAATTGTAGTGATTCTCTGTCATCACCTGATCGAAGACCGGGGAGGCTCATATGCGTTTCGTGGGAGGTGGTCACGAGTGTACCGGTCCCGCGGTCCCGTTACTCCCCGTCGTCCAGCGACTCGAGAATTCGCGGCACGGCCGTCGCGACGTCGGCTTGCTCGACGTGTGCGATCGCCCGCGGGTCGGGGGCGGGGCCGTCGGGACGGAGCACCTGGATGGCCGCCATGTCGGCGTTGGTCGCCCCGTAGACGTCCGCCTCGATCTCGTCGCCGACGTAGACCGCGTCCGCGGGATCGACCTCGAGTTCCGCCGCGATCGCCCCGAACGCGCGGGGATCCGGTTTGCCGGCCTCGAGTTCGCCGGTGACGAGCGCGGCGTCGAAGGCGTCCTCCCAGCCCAGCGTCTCGAGTTTGTCCCGCTGGGCGAGGACCGGGCCGTTGGTCAGGAGGCCGACCCGATACGTCTCGCGGAGCCGATCGAGCATCCCCTCGACGCCGGGAAGGGACTCGAGGGCCGCCGCGATCGTCTCGCGGTACTCGCGTGCGAGGTCCTCCGGATCGGCGTCGCTGTCCCGATCGGCGAGCAAGTCCTGGAAAATGGGCGCTCTGGTCTCCCGGGTCAGGTTCCGGCGGTGGGCCGCGAGGTAGTCGTCCCGGGTGAGGTCGGGCGCGTCGGCGGCCTCGGTCGCCTCCGAGAGGATCGTGGCCCGATCGCGGCGTGGAACGGCGAGAGTGTAGTCGAGGTCGAAGACGACCGCCCGTGGCATAGACGTGAGAGGGGTCTCGACGCGTTTGAAGGTATCCCTTCGGTCCCGGTCGCCCGGTTCCGTCCGAACCCAGGTCACTCCTCGGCTGGCCGGACGGAGCCGACGCGCCTGCGCTCGAGCCACGACACGGCGACGGGCTCGAGCCGATCGGAGTACTGCATGAGCGACGTGCCGAGGACGCTCATCACGAGGACGTAGCCGACGGTGAACGCGTAGATCGTCTCCGCCGTCTCGACCGGGATCCCGCTCCCGGCACCCGAAAGCGCGAGGCTCGCGATGATCAGGGAGAACTCTCCCCGGGTGGTCATCCCGAGGCCGACCCGGACCGATCGTCGATCGTCGAGGTCGTAGATCTTGCCGCCCAGGAACCCGCTGACGAGTTTCGTCGGCGTCGTGAGGACCACCGCGGCGACGATCATCCCGAGAATCGAGAGCGTGAACAGCCCCGGGTCGGTGACGAGTCCGATCCAGAAGAAGAATATCGCCGCGAAGGCGTCCCGGAGCGGCTCGAGCAACCGTTCGAGGTCGTGGACGTGATCCGTCGACGAGAAAGCCATGCCGACGAAGAACGCGGCGACGGCCTCGCTGACACCGAGTGCGAGCGCGATGCCGGCGACGAGCACCGTCACGCCGAGCGCTCGGACGACGACGAACTCGTTGGAGTCGGCCTCGAGAACGCGCTGGAAGAAGCCGGTTCCGAAGGCGACGAGCGCGAGCAACGCGAGGATGAACCCGATCGCGATCGCGATCTGGCCCGCGGCCTCCCCCGCGTCGCCCCCGCCGAGGACCAGCACGGACGCGATCGCCAGGTAGACCGCGATGAACAGGTCCTCGTAGACGAGCGTGCCGAGCATCGGCTCGGACTCGGCGTTGGCGATCCAGCCGAGGTCGATCAGCGACTTGGTGATGATCGCGCTCGAGGAGATGTAGACGACGCCGGCCGTCAGGAAGGCCGCGAGCAGCCCGCCGAAGAGGAGATAGCCGATGACCAGTCCGATCCCGAAGTTGAACGCGAGATCGACGGTGCCGGCCTTTCCGATCCGGTCCCTGCTCTCGAGAAGCCGTTCAAGATTGAACTCGAGACCGAGGAAGAACAGCAGGAGGACGATCCCGATCTCGGCCCCGACGACGACGAAGTCGGTCTCGCCCAGCGCGAGTCCGCCGATCGCCGCCAGGAGGTCGACTCCGCCGATCGTCGCCTCGGGAACGGTGACGGCGACCCCGCCGATCCCGACCTCGCTGCCGGCGAGTGCGGGGAGTTCGCCGAGCACGTTCGATCCCAGCAGGATTCCGACGACGATGTAAAACGGGATCACCGACTGGTCGACCCGACTCGCGAGGAGACCGGCGACTGCGACCGCAGTAAAGAGGATCCCGACGTCGACGAGCGCCGTTTCAGTAGCCACTAGCGTTCACCTCCGGCAGGCACGGTCGTCCCGATCACTCTTCAACGTCCTCGCCGAGCAGCGTCTCGAACTGGGCGCAGTCGTCCCGATCGCCGATCACGACGACGGTGTCGCCGACCTCGAGGACCGTCTCCGGCGGCGGCGCCGAGACCAGTTCGTCGTCGCGCTGGATCGCGACGATCGAGACGCCGGTCCGTTCGCGAATCCGCGCGTCGGCGATGCTCTGGCCGGCGATCTCCGCGTCCTCGGTCACGCTGTACCACTCGATGAACGTGTCCTCGGCCAGCAGGGTCTCGACCTCCTCGGTCTGGACCGGCTGGAAGTATGCCCCCTCGAGAATCGTGCCGATCTTGCGGGCGAGCCGATCGGACGCCTCGAACAGTTTCTCGCCGTCGGCGTCCGCGTTCGCCTTCATGTAGACCTCCCGCTTGCCCGTATTGTGGGTCACGATGACGAGTCGCCTGCCGTCGTCGAGTTCGACCTCGAATTTCTTCCCGACGCCGGGGAGGTCGCTCTCGTAGATGGTCATACACGAAAGAGCGGACTGTGCGATAATAAAGGGCGTGACACTGGTGCGTGTCCCGACACGTCAGATGGCCGCCAGCGGTGGAACGGTCCTGCGGACTGCTGTACGTCGTTGCCGGTTCGACCGCAGGGCGGCTCGCGGTCGCGCCGGTAACTCGGTACAGTAGACCGTCCCGATCGACGACTACTCGGCCAGCCCCTCGATCAGGAACTCCGCGGACGCGAGGTTCGTCGCCAGCGCGGTGTCGTGGACGTCACAGATCCGCAACAGTGCCGAGATGTCCGGTTCGTGCGGCTGGGCCCGAAGCGGATCGCGCAGGAAGACGATCCCGTCGAGCAGGTCGGCCGCCACCTCGGCCCCGATCTGGAGGTCCCCGCCGAGCGGCCCCGACTCCTTGCGTTCGATTTCGAGGCCCGTCTCGTCTATCAGGCGCTGGCCGGTCGTCCCGGTCGCGAGCAGGTCGTACTCCCGCAACTGCGGTTCGTGGTTCTGCGCGAACTCGATCAGGTCCGCTTTCTTCTCGTCGTGGGCGATGAGCGCGACGCGCGTCATACCAGTGCATTCTCGGCCGGGGAGAAAACAGTCGGCCCCGATCAACACGATCTGCCGCAGTCGAACGCTTTTCCCGTCTCCCGATGCGAGTGCGTCCGTGACAGACTGCAGTGCACACCACGTCGGCATCACCGTGAGCGACCTGGCGGAATCGGTCGCGTTCTACCGCGAGGTCCTCGGACTCGACGTCAGCGATCGGTTCGGCGTCGACGGTGAGGCGTTCGCCGACGCCGTCGGAGTCGAAGGGGCAAGCGCCGACTTCGTCCATCTCGAGGCCGACGAGATCCGACTGGAACTCGTCGAGTACGAGCCGGAAGCACGCGGCTCACCGGCCGCCGGACTCAACCAGCCGGGCGCGGCACACGTCGCGTTCGAGGTGGACGATCTCGACGCGTTCTACGCCGACCTTCCCGACGATGTCCCGACGATCGGCGAGCCACGAACCACCGCGACGGGGACCTCGATCCTGTTCCTTCGCGATCCCGAGGGGAATCTCGTCGAGGTACTGGCCGTTTGAGACGGACTGGTGTACGTCAGTGCCGGTGCATCCACGACCGGCCTGCGGTTGCACCGGTAACTCGGCACAACAGAGCGTATGCGGGGTCGATGGTACAACAGAGCGTATGCAGGGGTCGATTACCGGCACGCGAGCGTCGAGCGGACCTGCTCGACCTCGCCCTCGCAGTTCGAACAGACGTGCTTCTCGGAGGCGATGTAGACGACGGCACAGGTCGGGCAATGAAAGAGGTTGCCGGCGGAGCGGGCGGTCGAGTCCGCGGGCTCCGATCCGGTCCCCCGTGTGCCCGTGTCAGTCGTACTCGTGGCCCCGTCGGATCCCGGAGCGAGCGTCGATCGAACGCAGTCCCGGAGCCGATCGAGTCGGGGAAACGACGACAACCGCTGGTCGAGTTGCATACCGTGAGCGTCGTCGATAAGCACGAAGTAGGTACCGTCTAAAGAATTTGGAGGGAGACTGTGATTCACACCCGGGAACCGGTCGGGCGAAGTGACGATCGGACCGGCCGCCGGCGGGCAGTACTCGATCCGGGGGAGCGCGGATAGCAACCTTTTCGACCGTCGGCCCGCCACTCGGGGTCATGAACTTCTTCGATCGCCTGCACGATCGGATTCGCACGGTCGACAGCGTCGTGAGCGTCGGACTCGATCCCGATCCGTCGCGCATTCCGGACCACCTCCTGGAGCACGACCTCCCGCGGTGGGCGTTCAATCGCCGGATCATCGACGCAACCCACGAGCACGCCGCCGTCTTCAAACCCAACGCGGCCTTCTACGAGGATCCCGACGGCTGGGCCGCTCTGGAGGAGACGATCGCGTACGCCCACGGGAAGGGCGTCCCGGTCCTCCTGGACGCAAAGCGGGCCGACATCGGGAACACGACCCGTCAGTACGCGAAGATCCTCGAGACGGTCGACGCGATCACGGTCAACCCCTACATGGGTCGGGACTCGCTCCAGCCGTTCCTGGCGAACGAGGAGGCCGGCGTCTTTATCCTCTGTCGTACCTCCAATCCCGGCGGCGAGGACCTGCAGGACCTCGAACTCGCGAGCGGCGAGGCCGTCTACGAGCGGGTGGCGGCGCTCGCGGACCTGTGGAACGAGAACGACAACGTGGGCCTCGTCGTCGGCGCGACGACCCCCGACGAACTCGAGGAGATCCGCGAACAGGTTCCCGACCTCCCCTTCCTCGTCCCCGGCGTCGGGGCCCAGGGCGGCGACGCCGAGGCCGCGATCGAGTACGGCCTGGCGGACGGCGTCGGCCTCGTCAACTCCTCGCGGGGGATCATCTTCGCCGGGGAGGACGAGGGTGAGGGGTTCGCCGCGGCCAGCGGGCAGGCCGCGAAACGGCTGAAACGGCGGCTGAACCAGTACCGCGAGTAACTGGCGCCAGCACGACCGCGACGGCCCTCACCGCTCGTTTTCGGGAGGCGAACAGCCGATCCCGACGACCCGTCCCGCGATCCGATCGTCGACGATCCGGCCGAGAATCTCGACCTCGGTCGGATCCGCCGGCGGATGCTCGTCGAGGCGGTCCAGCCCCTCGACCACGGCGATATCCAGCGGACTGGCGTCGTGGGGATGCGTGGCGACGAGACGGCCGTCCCGCTTCTCGACGACGAGACAGAACGTCTCGCCGACGGCCAGCGACTCGCCGAGCAGGTCACGGATCGACGTCACGGGCGACGCCCTCGCGGTGGTTCGCGCGTCATTCCGGTTCAGAACCGGTGGACGTCAACGTCGTCGTCCTGGTCGGGCCGGGCCTGTGTGGCGCAGTCGGCACACAGCCCCATCTCGGTCTCGAAGTGGACCTCGCAGACGAGGTTCCCACAGTTGGCACACCGGTGTTCGGCGGGGCGGGATTCGCAGATCTGGCAGAGCCCGCTGATACTCATGCCACCGGCTACGGTCTCGAGGGGCTTGAAAGCGGGCCCGGCACGCCACTCTCGGCTCGGGGGTGACCGCGATCGTAGTCGGCAACGGCCGATTACGTGGCGGGTTCGAAGTCCCGCTTCCGACCACTACTGTGTCATTCGTTGACAACGGACGGGAAGGCTTTTGCCATGTGAGCCGCTACCGGGCGATATGAGCCGTGACCGGGCTCTCCTCGAGCGAGCCCTGGACCGTGGCGAACAGGACGGTGGCAACGTCGAGTTCAAGGAACGCCTGCTACGGGACGTCCACCTCGAGGGTGGACGACGGGAGAGTCTGGCTGCCCAGCTCCGACACCGGCTCCTGTCCGGGGACGGCGAGGCGACGTACGTCGTCGGGGTGACGGACGACGGCGGACTCGCCGGTATCGATCCCGACGACTTCTCCGAGTCGATGGACGTGCTCTCCTTGCTCGCGGAGGAGGCCGACGCGCACATCGAGGACGTACAGACGTGGGGAGTCAAGGACGGACTGGTCGGCGTCGCGACGATACACGACGGGGCCGTCCTCGAGACCGACGACGAACACGTCGTCGTCGGGACGGCCGGCCACGTCGACCACGGGAAGAGCACCCTCGTGGGCTCGCTCGTCACCGGGAAGGCGGACGACGGCGACGGCGCGACCCGCGCGTTCCTCGACGTCCAGCCCCACGAGGTCGAGCGCGGCCTCTCGGCCGACCTCTCCTACGCCGTCTACGGCTTCGACGACGACGGCCCCGTTCGCGTGCGGAACCCGAACCGCAAGGCCGATCGGGCCGAGGTGGTCGAGGAGGCCGATCGACTCGTCTCGTTCGTCGACACCGTCGGGCACGAGCCGTGGCTCCGGACGACGATCCGTGGCCTCGTCGGGCAGAAACTCGACTACGGCCTGCTGGTCGTCGCCGCCGACGACGGTCCCACGCGCACGACGCGGGAGCACCTCGGCGTCCTGCTGGCGACCGATCTGCCGACGATCGTCGCGATCACGAAGACGGACGCCGTGAGCGACGACCGCGTCGAGGAGGTCGAGCGCGAGGTCGAGCGCCTCCTCCGTGAGGTCGACAAGTCGCCGCTGCGGGTCGCCCGTCACGGCGTCGACGCCGCCGTCGAGGAAATCAACGAACGGGTCGTCCCGATCGTCGCGACCAGCGCAATCACGATGGACGGCCTCGATACCCTGGACGAACTGTTCGATCGGCTTCCCAAAACCTCACAGGACACGGGCGACTTCCGGATGTACGTCGACCGGAGCTACTCCGTGACCGGCGTCGGCGCGGTCGCCTCGGGGACGGTCATGTCGGGCGAGGTCGAGGCCGGCGACGAACTCCTCATCGGCCCGATGCCGGACGGGCGCTTCCAGGACGTCGAGGTCCGATCGATCGAGATGCACTACCACCAGGTCGACAGGGCCCAGGCGGGACGGATCGTCGGCATCGCCCTCAAGGGTATCAAAGAGAGCACGATCGAGCGCGGCATGGTTCTCCTCCCGGCCGACGCCGATCCCGACCCGGTCCGGGAGTTCGAGGCCGAGGTCATGGTCCTGAACCACCCCACCCGGATCGGCGACGGCTACGAACCCGTCGTCCACCTCGAGACGATCGGCGAGGCGGCGGCGTTCTACCCCGAGGGCGGACGCCTGCTGCCGGGCGATACGGGGAACGCGACCGTCCGGTTCAAGTTCCGCCCGTATCTCGTCGAGGAGGGCCAGAAGTTCGTCTTCCGCGAGGGCCGCAGCAAAGGCGTCGGAACCGTCACCGACGTCTCTCCCGTCGACTGATCCGCCCGGCCCGACGGGACGGGCCACCGTTCTCCCGGTTCGCGTTCAGATTTGCGGCCGATCGTCGTCCGGCATCGAGAGCGTCCCGATCCCGACGGGATGCGTTCCGGTGACAGTCCCGCCGAGCGTGACGGCGTCGGGATGCATGAACAGCACCGTATCGTCCGGCATCGAGACGTCCGTCCGGATCTGGCGATCGAGGAACGGTGGGGACTCGACGGTGACCCCGTCGCCGAGCAGTCGGCGTTCCAGTTCCCGGCGGACGTTCGGACTCATGTAAAACTCGCACGAGGTCGGTTCGGTTCGTTCCTCCAATCCTTCGAACAGTCGCCTGCAGACGTCGATCGGGCCGTCGTCATCGACGGTCACGGTCGCGGCCCCGTCGGCGGCCGATCGGACGCCCTCGACGATCGCCTGGAAGTTGATCGCGCGGTCGGTCATCGACTCGCACCTCGCAACGGGCGGCCAAAAGTCGGCCGATCGGCACTCACCACGGCGGCGTCGCGAGGGCGGCGACCGTCTCGAACGTGTGGTCCGGCGTCGGATCGGGCGTCTCGGGAATCCGGCCTTCGTGGGGAACCCACACCGATCGGAGCCCGGCGGCCCGCGCACCCGCAACGTCCGACGACAGGGAGTTCCCGACGTGGACGGCCCGGTCCGGCGTCGAACCGAGCGCGTCCAGCGCGGCCGAGAACGGCTCGGGGGCCGGCTTCGGCGGCGTGTCGTACCCGGCGTAGACGGCCGTTTCGAACGCGTCCGCGAGGCCGATCGCCTCGAGTTTGGTCCGTTGCATCCCGGGTGCGCCGTTGGTGACGAGCCCCAGTCGGTACCGATCGGACAGGGCTTCGACGGCCTCGCGCGCACCGGGGAGGAGGTCGACGGCGTCCTGATCGCGGACGGCGGCGAACTCGTCGGCGACGGCCCGGCCAGTCTCGCGGTCGTGGCCGGCCTCGACGGCGAGGTCCGCGAAACACCGTCGGCGGAGGTCCTCGACGTCCGTGCTCTCCGCGAGGTAGTCGCCGTACAGGTCGTGGTAGTCCTCGAGTACCCACAGCCGGGCGACGCCGGCGCGATCGAACGCCCGATCGAGAACGTCCGCACCCGGCTGGCTGTAGGTACAGAGCGTCTCGTCGAGATCGAAGCAGATCGCGTCGACGTCCCCGTTCACGGTCGAACCCTCGTGTAGAAGCGACAAAAATCCCGATGTGCGAAGACGAGGAGGACGCTCGACGATCCGGGGCCCGCGCGAGACGCGCCGTTACAGTTCGAACGAGTCGGCCAGCAATTCCTCGTCGGTCTCGCCGTGGACGTACGTCGGGCCGCCGAGGACGTCGATCGTCACCATCCCGGGCGCGAACAGGTCCGCGGGGACCTCGCCGAACTCCCAGTCGAGATCGTCGAAGATCTCGCCGAACGGACGGCCGTGGTCGTCGGCGACCGTCGACGGGACGTCGTCAAAGACGTCCGCATCCTCGCGAACCGTCAGGTGGGCCCGCCCGCCGTAGGCGATCGCGTCGTTCGTCCGGGCGATCGCCGTCTGCTCGTCTTCCGCGACCGGTGCCACCGGCGCGCGCCCCGTCGCGGAGACGATATCGAGCGGGTCGTAGCCCAGTTCCGAGAGCCGGAAGGTGGCGAGTTCGGCCGCCCGCGCGGCGTTCGTGATCGACCCGACGAGGCTCGCGCTCCGGTAGGCCAGCAAGAAGACGCTACTGGGCTCGACCTCGGCGAGGTCGGCGACCTGTTCGGCGGCGGATTCGGGGGGTAACTCGTCCGTTTCGACGGCGAGTGCGGTGAGGTCGAACGCGTCCGTATAGCCTACCCGCCGGAACTCCTCCTCCTCGGCGACCAGCGCGCGGGCCGGACCGCTCCCCAGCCCCTCGAAATCCTCCGTCACCATCTCCCAGCCGGCCTTCTGAGAGCACAACAGCGATAGCGCCGGCTGGTCGGTCGTCAGTTCGACGAACGGGATCGGGGTCCCGTCGATCTCGCCGAGGTCGTGGCTCGGCGTCGCCATCCCGGCCGTCTGGATCTCGGTCAGCAGGAGCCCCGCCTCGACGCCGCCGTCGAACTCGACCCCGAAGTCGAGCACCGTCGCCTCGTTCTCGAGATCGTACCCCCCGACGTTCAACTCCTCGGCGTACTCGAGGGCCTCGTCGACCAACTCGATCGCCATCCGGTTGAGACTCTCCATGTCCCAGCCTTCAGCGGCCGTCCTAAAACAGTTTGTCAGTTCGTCGTGGTTCGACGACCGCTCGACCGGGCGGCCGAACGGCCCCGACGCCGACGACGTCCCGGTTCGTCGTCCAATGCCGGCCGTCGATCGCTACGCGGAGACCTCGTACCCCGCGTCCTCGATCGTCGTGGCGATCGTCTCCTCGTCGACGGCAGTCTCGTCGTGTTCGACGCGCACCTGGTCGGCTTCGTGGTTCGCCGTGACCGACGAGATCCCCTCGAGCGCTTCGAGCGCGTCGGTGACGTTCTGTTCGCAGCCGTCACAGGCCATGCCGGTAACGTCGAGCGTGGTCTGCTCCATGGGGGACGCTACTCACTGGTCCGGGTTGAGCGTTCCGTTCTCGGAAAACGCCCCCGTCGGGCGGAACTAGCGGCGTCGTCCAACCGCTGATCGCCCTGGACGTCACTCGCTGCTGGTCGGCTGGCGACCGAGTTCATCGGCGACCGCGTCGACCTTCGCCTGGGCGGACGTCTCGCGAGATCGCTTGTCGTCGACCTTGAGCACGGTGCTCACCCGATCGCCGTCGACGGCGTCGTGTGCGGCCTGTGCGGCCGCGAACAGTTCGTCCGTGCTGTCGGCCTCGATCACGGTTCCCATCGGATTCGTCTCGTACTCGACGTCGTACTCCTCGAGTGCCGCCACGGCTTTCGCGACCTCGCTAGCCATACTGTCCTCGATCACCGGTGCGACGCTCAGCAGTGCAACGACGGTCATAGGGGTACGTGAGGGCTCCGTGGCCCTAAATCCGCCCCTTGCCGGCGCTTCGCTCCCGTCGCTATTCGTCGATCGACGCGCGAAAACAGAACTAGATGGGCCGTTAGCGCCGCGACCCGGACGGCGGATAGATGATGACGTCGCCGTTCGCGTAGACGAACACCTCGTGTTCGAGGGCCGTGAACGCGACGTGACCGCCGGAGCGCTCGGTGCCGTCGGCTTTCTTGCTGAAGATCCGGTCCAGGGCGTCCGGATCGACGCTGTCGTAGAGCGAGAACTCACCCTGGGAGACGTCGGTCTCCGCGATCGACGCGAGCGCGTGGACGATCGTCGCGGTGATCGTCGCAGTGCCCTCACTGTCGTGGTGGAAGACGTAGCGGTCGTTAGTCTGGTCGTACTGGTAGTCGCCCGTGTCGTCGTCTGTCAGTTCTGTTTGCATAGGAGGAAATGCGGTTCAATCGTCGATTGCATCGTAGTCTCTCGGAGTATAAAAGTCGATCGCAGGGGGAAATAACTAAACGAACGTGAGTGAATGGCTCTCCGAATCGTTCGAACGCACAAACAGTCTCGACCCGTTCGTCACTGCGCGGTCTCCTGGTCGCCGACGGGTCATACCGTCTGCGGTACCGAGTTACCGGCGCAACCGCGATCGTCCTGCGGTTGCATCGGGACTAACGCACAGCAGTACGTATCAGCCCTCCGGTGTCGTAAGCACACGTTGTCCCCGTGAACGACGCCGATCGACACGACACGGGCCACCGATCGGTCGACTCACGGTCGATCGACACTGGTCGACCCAATGAGGCCTTACTGCGGCAACTGGCCCGTGTTCGGATCGACGCGGCCACGGCAACGCGGTGCTCGAACTCGACCGGAATCGAGCCGAAGCCGCGCTCGTCCGTCCGGTCACTGTCCGTAGCCACTGAAACGGTTTACACATCGATCGCACTGTCCGCGATTCTCGGTCGCCCCGAATCGCGCTCCCGTCCTGCGATCGAGTGTGCACTGACGTTCAGTGGCTCCC
Organism: Halosolutus amylolyticus; assembly: GCF_023566055.1. Taxonomy (NCBI): domain Archaea; kingdom Methanobacteriati; phylum Methanobacteriota; class Halobacteria; order Halobacteriales; family Natrialbaceae; genus Halosolutus; species Halosolutus amylolyticus. Next base: position 312,819 of record NZ_JALIQP010000004.1, read on the forward strand.
AGACTTGCGACTGCCATAACGTATACAGCACCTGATTGGTTACGTCAGTGATATGGGTGACAGACCGAGCGACGATCGGACGGACGGCCAGTCCGCTTCTCGACGGCGCGTCTTGTACGGCATCGCAGGGATGGGCGTCGCGTCGGGCGCAGGGGGGATGCTCCCGTCCGTCGCGGCACAGGAGTCCGCCGGGGGCGACGAACGCTGGCACTTCGATACCGACGGTGACGTGGCGAGTGCGACGCTGGCGAACGGATTCGTTTTCGCCGGGACCCCGACCGGAACCGTCCACGCGGTGGATGCCGAGACGGGTGAGGAACGGTGGCGCACCGACGTGGATGCGGCCGACAGGGTGTGGGTGTCGGTCGTGGCGAACGGCACCCTCTACGCCGGAGGGACCAGTGGATACCTGTACGCACTGGATGCCAGGACCGGCGAGGAGACGTGGCGCTTCGGTCCCCACCAGCTGATGTTCATCCCGACCGTGGTCGACGGGACCGTCTTCGCGGGATCCAGGGATGGGACCCTGTACGCGGTAGATGCGGAAACCGGAACCGAGACGTGGCGCTTCGACACGGACGGTGGTGCGACCGCACCGGTGGTGGCACACGACACGGTATTCGTGGGAAGCGGGGATAGCACCCTCTACGCCGTGGACGCGATCACGGGTGAGGAAACGTGGCACGTCGAACTGGGCCACGAGGTCGGCTTCCCGACGGTGGCCCGGGGAACCGTCTTCGTTGCCTCCGGCGCCGCCGTCCACGCAGTCGATGCGATGACTGGTGATCCGGAGTGGCGATTCGACACCGCCGATCGCGCCGGTTCGCCGACGGTCGCCGATGGGACCGTCTTCGTCGCCGCCGGCAACGCCGTCCACGCGATAGACGCGGCAACCGGGAGCGACGGGTGGCGCTTTGACGCCGGCGGCCGAGTCACGCTCCCGACGGTGGCCGACGGGACCGCTTTCGTCCCCGCCGGGAACACCGTCCACGCAGTGGATACGGAGACGGGCGACGAAGCGTGGCGGACGGACATACGGGGCACCGCGACCACGGCGACAGTCGTCGACGGCGTGCTGTTCACCGGAGCGGGAGCCCTGCAGGCGATCGACGCCGGTGTCCGGGGGACGAGCGAGGATTCGATCGCTCGGCTGGGCAGGTTGCGATACCACGACGGCGTGGAGCGTCCCGACACCGATGATGCGTCCAACGCGAACGGCGACGAGGGGGCGGAATCCGATGACGACGCGTCCGAAGACGGTGGCGACGACGTGACCGACTCTGGTGAGGTGACTGCCGCCGATCGTGACGACGAGGCGGCTGCCGACATCGACGACGTGCCCGGATTCGGGATCGTCGGGACGCTTTCCGCGATCGGCGGCGCTCGCTATCTGCTCGCTCGCCGACTGACCGATCCCGGCGAGGAGTAGCGCTCCGATCGTCGGTGTCGTTCGATGTAACAGTGCGCTGGCCGGGATTTCGGTCGCTCACGGGTTCGCTTCTCGGACAGGGACTCGGCTAGTTCGAATTCAGGGCGTCTTCACGGCTCACGGATATTCACACTGCTACGCAGTGCTCGTGGAGTCGTTCGCCGTAGAAATGCGCTGGCTGGGATTTGAACCACGTCCAGACGTGCTCGCTACGCTGCGCGCAACTGGTCTGATTCGAATCCGAGAACGATTTTCACTGAACAGACGGCTCGCTTCGCTCGTCGTTGTAGTTCAGTGAAAATGCGCTGGCTGGGATTTGAACCCAGGTTGTGACCATGGCAAGGTCACGTGATACCACTACACTACCAGCGCCCTGCTTCGCACTTACACCTACACTGGGATGGATGTATAAGGGTTGCGAATCGTATCGGGCGTGGGGGTGCAGGGCGTACCACACGATCGATTCAGACGATGCTTTCGTATCCTGCGTTTCTGGGCACCAGGATCGTTCGAAATGTGATCATAACGCCGATCGGGTCCCGATCTTTCGAGTCGATCGCTCCTCGTTCGTTCCACCTGGGAGACGAGTGTGGCCAGTTTGACGCTAGGACAGATCGATCGCACCCGGCCCACTCCTAATATATCTGATACAAAACGGCTAGACAATCCCTGCGATCGTCTTCTCGGTGCCTTTCCCCGGTTTTAGACGTATCAGAGATTTCGATCGAACACACGTCTAACCAAGTGTGCTCGGGCGAGACAGCCTACGGTTTCTCGGGGGTTGAGCTACTGGTAGCGGCTTCGACTCGAGTGAGACACCTTCCAGAAACAATCACAATTTCTACATTATATGGCGGACGCTAAACGCACGCGATAGGACGCGTTTTCCAGTTAGCGACGATTTAGAACGAGTACACGCTGTCTACGATCTAGTTAGTGTAATTCTTACTATATTTCTTCTCGATTAGATCCGGGTACAGTCTGGTATGAAGAGAACAGATGGCAGGACGCGAGCGGCGGTGCTGGTGGCGTTTCTCCTCATCGCAGTAGTGGGGATAGGTATGATCACGCTGGCGGGCGTTACGGCTGACGTCCCGTTCACAGAGAGCGTATCTGACAGTAACACGGACTCCTCCACGGCCTCCGAAAGCGAAGGTACCGCGGACGAAGAGGCTACCTCGGCGAACGAAGAAAACTCGACGACGCCACCACTTACGCCAACTGAGTCCGACTCTGGTGCCTCCGAGACCGACCCTGATGCTACCGAGACCGACCCTGATGCCATCGAGACCGACTCTGATGCCTCCGAGACCGACCCTGAAGTCTCGGACGATCAAATCGAGAACGGGTCAGGGGTCAACTTCGTCCCAGCCGTTAGGGATCTTAGCATCTCAACAGAAGTGTTTGATGAGTCCAGCCCCGACGTCGAAGACGGGTACGTAACCCCAGGCGAACATAGACTACTTCGATTCGATATACTCACGTACAATGTGGGGGACGCAGACGCCGAATTGGGTAATCCTGAGGACAACCCTGATCAGTTCGTCCACTCTGACTCTCACGATCACGCGCATCTGGATGGGTTCAACAATTATACTCTGTTCGATGAATCGGGCAACGAGATGGGCGTGGGAAAGAAACAGCCATTTTGTTTGATGGATATCCAGCGAATGCCGTCCCGCCCAAACGCCAGTAGTAGTCCCCAGTTCGATTGCGACAATCAAGGGATCAGTGCCGGGTGGGCTGACGTGTACGACTCGTCTCTCCCCGGTCAGTATCTCGTTATTGACTCACTCCCTGACGGAAATTATACGCTTCAAGCCACGACGAACGCGGAAGGCACGATCGACGAGAATTGCTACGATGATAACTCCGTTCGGGTCGGCCTTCGTATCAGCGAGGATTCTGTTACGGTGACCGATGCCCCGGAAAGCCACTTAGTTAGAGCGTCCGATTGCTGAAAACGGCACTTCCCTTGTCGCTCTTGCGTGGTGTAGCGGAACCAGCCGAGTGTCGAACACGTCTCGGAGGACGGCATCCACACGAACCACGTAGAACGTCTTATTTCCAAATCAGGACGAGACTGACGACGTCCTGGACTGCACACGGGTTCGATCGATCGGATGAACGATGATCCGTTGTCCAGCAATTCGAAATGCTACTTGATCGACACGTCGACGGTTCGCGTTACCGACTCTCTATGTCCCATATTACCACGATTTCTGAAGCGAGAGGCGGTCACGTACTCGATCTAATTCGCTACCCTTTTACGACCCTATCGGCAACACATCGCTACAGTCTAGTGACGCGGCGCCGAAGCGTCACGGCATGACCGTCAGCGTACTCGTGCCGTCGTCGCTCACCCGGGAGGCCGAGGACAAACGCGAGGCCACTCGCAAACTCGGATACGTCGCCCGCGCGGCGACGATCTACCGGGCCGATCGCCTGATCGTCTTCCCCGATCGGGAGGGCGAAACCGGGCGGTTCGACGGCGGGTTCGTAAGCACAGTGTTGCGGTACGCCGCAACGCCCCCGTACCTCCGCAACGAGGTCTGGGGGATGCGGGACGAACTGGAGTACGCGGGCGTACTGCCGCCGCTCCGCGCGGTGTCACAGACCGGCTCCGAATCGAACGGTTCGGGGTCGTCAAGACAAGGGATCGTGACCGAGGTCGGACCTGAAGGGCGCGTCCGGGTCAATTGCGGCTTGCAACACCCGATCTCCCTCAACACGCCTCCGAAAATGGAGGTCGAGGAGGGGGAGCGCGTGACCGTCAGGATCTCTTCGCGACGACCGGTCCGGGCGAAACTCGTCGACGAGCCCCTCCCGGGGCTGTCGGTCGAGCGGACGGACCTTTCGACAGCTCTCGGCCGTGAGGACGCCGGCGTTCGCATCGCGTCGTCCCGGTACGGTGAGGAACTCACCGTGGGACGGCTCGCGACGCTGGCCGGACGGGTCGAACGGGACGGGATGACCGTCGCGTTCGGCGCGCCCGAGAGAGGGCTGCCGGATATCCTCGGAATCGAGGCATCCGCGATCGACTCGTCGTCTCGCGACGACGGGGCGGATGACGGAGTCGAACCCACAGCCGATCCGGGGTTCGACCTCTGGCTGAACACGGTTCCGGATCAGGGAAGCGAGGTCGTGCGAACGGAAGAAGCACTGTTCGCCACCCTCGCGCCCCTCTCACTGAGAGAGTGATAGAATGCCACAAGCAAATACACCACGCAAAGGCTCACTCGGGTTCGGCCCACGAAAGCGTGCGACCAGCGAGGTCCCGCGCTTCAACTCGTGGCCGGACGACGACGGACAGCCGACGCTCCAGGGCTTCGCGGGCTACAAGGCCGGCATGACCCACGTCGTCATGGTCGACGATAAAGCGAACTCGCCGACCGAGGGGATGGAACAGACCGTCCCCGTGACGATCGTGGAGACGCCGCCGATGCGCGCCGTCGCGCTGCGAGCGTACGAAGACACGCCGTACGGCAAGAAGCCGGTCACCGAGGTCTGGACCGACGAGTTCGTTCCCGAACTCGATCGCGTCCTCGATCTCCCCGGTGACGACTACGACACCGACGCAGCCGCGGACGAACTCCGCGGGCTCCTCGAGGAGGGGCGCGTCGACGACGTGCGCGTCATCACGCACACGGTTCCCGGGGACGTTCCCTCGGTTCCCAAGAAGAAGCCGGACGTGATGGAGACGCGCGTCGGCGGCGGCTCCGTCCAGGAGCGCGTCGACTACGCCCTCGAACTGCTCGAGGACGGCGGCGGCGAACACGTCATGAACGACGTGTTCCGCGCCGGCGAGTACGTCGACGCAAGCGGCGTCACGAAAGGGAAAGGAACCCAGGGTCCCGTCAAGCGATGGGGCGTCCAGAAACGCAAGGGCAAACACGCCCGGCAGGGCTGGCGCCGCCGCATCGGGAACCTCGGTCCCTGGAATCCGTCCCGCGTCCGGTCGACGGTCCCACAGCAGGGCCAGACCGGCTACCACCAGCGGACGGAACTGAACAAGCGCCTCGTCGACATCGGCGACGGGGCCGACGCGACGGTCGACGGCGGCTTCGTCAACTACGGCGAAGTCGACGGCCCGCACGCGTTGATCAAGGGCTCGCTCCCCGGGCCGGAACAGCGTCTCGTGCGCTTCCGCCCGGCGATCCGACCCGGAGACCAGCCGCGCCTCGACCCCGAGGTGCGCTACGTCTCCACCGCATCCAATCAGGGGTAGATAGCACATGGACGCAACAGTACGAGACCTGGACGGCTCGGACGCGGGGGAGGTCGAGCTCCCGGCGGTCTTCGAGACCCAGTACCGCCCGGACCTGATCGCCCGCGCGGTCCGCGTCGCCCAGGCAAACCGGAAACAGGACTACGGCGCCGACGAGTTCGCCGGCCTTCGAACGCCGGCCGAGTCGTTCGGTAGCGGCCGAGGGATGGCCCACGTCCCGCGACAGGACGGACGCGGTCGCCGCGTTCCCCAGACGGTCAAGGGGCGCAAGGCCCACCCGCCGAAAGCCGAGAAGGACTGGTCTGAATCGATCAACACGAAAGAGAAGAAACTGGCCGTCCGCAGCGCGATCGCTGCGACGACCGACGCCGACCTCGTCGCCGAGCGCGGCCACGAGTTCGACGACGACGCCGAGATTCCGGTCGTCGTCTCCGACGAGTTCGAGGACCTCCAGAAGACGAAGGACGTCGTCGAGTTCCTCGAGGCCGCCGGCCTCGATGCGGACATCGAACGCGCCGACGAGGGTCGGGGCGTCCGATCGGGTCGCGGGAAGACCCGTGGACGCAAGTACAAGGAGCCGTCGTCGATCCTGTTCGTGACCTCGAGCGAGACCGGCCCGTCCCGTGCGGCCCGGAACCTCGCCGGCGCGGACGTCGCGACGGCCGCGGAGGTCAACGCGGAGGATCTGGCGCCGGGCGCACAGCCCGGTCGCCTGACCGTCTGGACCGAGAGCGCGCTCGAGGAGGTGGCGGACCGATGAGTTCGATCATCGAGCACCCGCTGGTCACGGAGAAGGCGATGAACGACATGGACTTCGAGAACAAGCTCCAGTTCGTCGTCAACCCGGACGCGACCAAGCCGGAAATCCGTGACGAGGTCGAAGACCGCTTCGACATCACGGTCGACAACGTCAACACGCAAGTGACGATGAAAGGCAAGAAAAAAGCAACCGTCAAACTCTCCGAGGACGACGACGCGCAGGAAGTCGCCTCGCGAATCGGGGTGTTCTGAGGATGGGACGACGCATTCTCGGACAACGGCGCGGACGCGGGACGCCGACGTTCCGTGCCCCGTCGCATCGCTACAAGGCGAAACTCGACCACAAGAAGGAAGAAGACGACGACGTGGTCCGCGGGACGGTCGTGGACATCGAACACGACCCGGCCCGATCGGCGCCCGTCGCGGCCGTCGAGTTCGAGGACGGCGATCAGCGCCTCGTCCTCGCGCCCGAAGGCGTCGCCGTCGGCGAGGAGATCCAGGTCGGGGTCTCGGCGGAGATCAAGCCCGGCAATACGCTTCCGCTCGCGGAGATTCCGGAGGGCGTGCCGGTCTGTAACGTCGAGGCGAACCCGGGCGACGGCGGCAAGTTCGCCCGCTCCTCGGGTGTCAACGCGGACCTGATCACGCACGACCGCAACGCGGCGGTCGTCCAGCTGCCCAGCGGCGAGGTCAAGCGCCTCGATCCGCAGTGTCGAGCCACCATCGGCGTCGTCGCCGGTGGCGGTCGCACGGAGAAGCCGATGGTCAAGGCAGGGAACAAGTACCACAAGATGAAAGCCCGGGGCACGAAGTGGCCCCGCGTCCGCGGTGTCGCGATGAACGCCGTCGACCACCCGTTCGGTGGCGGCGGCCGACAGCACCCCGGCAAGCCCAAGTCCATCTCGCGGGACGCCCCGCCGGGACGGAAAGTGGGTGACATCTCCTCGCGCCGTACCGGTCGAGGTGGAGACAAATGAGTCAGGAGTACAGAACCGGCCGCGAAGGTGAGTTCACCTACCGTGGCCACACGCTCGAGGAGCTGCAGGACATGGAGCTCGACGAGGTCGCGGAACTGCTGCCCGCTCGCAAGCGGCGAAGTATCCAGCGCGGACTCTCCGTCGAGAAGGAGAAGCTTCTCGAGGAGGCCCGCGGGAAAGACGAGGAAGAGACCGCGAACGCGCCGATCCGGACCCACCTGCGCGACATGCCGGTGCTACCGGAGTTCGTCGGACTGACCTTCGAGGTCTACAACGGCCAGTCCTTCGAGCGCGTCCGCATCGAACCCGAGATGATCGGACACTATCTCGGCGAGTTCCAGCTGACCCGCACGTCCGTCGAACACGGACAGGCCGGGATCGGCGCGACTCGATCCTCGAAGTTCGTCCCACTGAAGTGATCATCGTATGGGAATCAACTACTCAGTCGACGCGGATCCGGACGCGACCGCGAAAGCGATGCTCCGGGAGCGTCACATGAGCCACAAGCACAGCAAGGAGGTCGCCCGCGAGATCAAGGGCCGAACCGTCGAAGACGCCCAGGCGTACCTGCAGGACGTGATCGACGAAGTGCAGTCGGTCCCGTTCCGCTCGCACAACAGCGGCGTCGGCCACCGATCGGATATCGAGGGCTGGGACGCCGGTCGCTACCCCGAGAAGGTCTCGAAGGCGTTCCTCGACCTCCTCGAGAACGTCGAATCCAACGCGGACCACCAGGGCTTCGACGGCGCGTCGATGGAGATCGTCCACGTCGCCGCCCACAAGGTCGGCGAGTCCGTGGGCCGCAAGCCCCGCGCGATGGGGCGGGCGAGTTCCTGGAACACGCCGGAAGTGGACGTCGAGATCGTCGTGAGCGAGGAAGACGCCGAGGACGAAGAAGGTGATAGCTAATGGCTGACGAACACCAGTTCATCGAAAACGGCCTGCAGCGGTCCCAGATCGACGAGTTCTTCGCGGAAGAACTCGGCCGCGCGGGCTACGGTGGCATGGACGTCGCCAAGACGCCGATGGGAACCCAGATCGTCCTCAAGGCCGAGAAGCCGGGGATGGTCATCGGCAAAGGCGGCGAGAACATCCGGAAGGTCACGACGGCTCTCGAGGAGAAGTTCAACCTCGACGACCCGCAGATCGACGTGCAGGAGGTCGAAGAACCGGACCTCAACGCACGGATCGTCGCGGACCGACTGGCCAACGCCCTGGAGCGTGGCTGGTACTTCCGGAAGGCCGGTCACACGACGATCGATCGGATCATGGAAGCCGGCGCCCTCGGCGCCGAGATCGTCCTCTCCGGGAAGGTCACGGGCGCACGATCGCGCGTCGAGAAGTTCAACCGCGGCTACATCAAGCACAACGGCGAACCCGCCGAAGAGGTCGTCGACCACGGTCAGGGCGTCGCGGTCATGAAGCTCGGCACGATCGGTGTCGACGTCAAGATCATCCCGCCGGGAGCCGAACTGCCCGACGACTTCCAGATCCACGAGGATCTCGACCCCGAGGAAGTCGTTCCGGACGCCGTCGAGGCCAACGAGGCCGAGGGCGTCGAGGAACTGCTCGAGGGTGAACCCGAGGCGGCCGACGAAGCCGAAGCCGAGGCCGATGTCGAGGAACCGGCCGACGAGGCCGAACCCGAACTCGAGGACGACGTCGAAGAAGTCATCGAGGAAGAAGTCGAGGCCGGCGAAGACGAGGAGGTCGAAGTTCCCGACGAGTCGCCGGTCGAGGAGGAACTCGACGAACTCGAGGAAGACGTCGAAGCGGAAGCCGAGGAACTCGTCGCCGAGATGGAAGGCGACGAATCCGACGACGAGGGAGGTGACGCCTGATGGCGATCCTCCACGTCGAAGAGATCCGCGACATGACGGCCGCAGAGCGCGAGGAAGAGCTCGAAGAGCTCGAGACGGAACTGCTGAACCAGAAGTCCGTCCTCGCGGCCGGTGGGGCCCCGGAGAACCCGGGCCGGATCGGCGAACTGCGTCGCACGATCGCTCGGATCAAGACGATCCAGAGCGAGGAAGGCGATTTCGACGAGGAATAAACGAATGCCACTGACACCCGAGACGCTGCCGCGACACGAACTCAACGGCCTCCCCGTGCGGATCGTCGAGAGCGACGATCCCTCGCGGGTCGGCATAGCGGGGCGTGTCGTCATCGAGACGACGAACACCCTGTCGATCGAAGTTCGTGATAACGGCGAGTCTCGGGTCGTCATGGTCCCGAAATCGGGCTCGACGTTCGAGTTCGCGATCACAGATGACGCCGCCGACTCCGCGAAGGGGTCGGGGACCGCGTCCAAACTGGCCGACACTCAACCCGCCTCGTCCGAAGACCCGGACGAGGCGGACCGAGCTGGCGGCGATGCCGCCAGCTGTCGTGGTGACGGTCCCTCGCGGGACCGCCCCCACGCTGCCGGCGAGGACGTGGCCTACGTTACGGTCGATGGCTCGCGACTGCTCTCACGACCCGCCCGACGCACGGAAACGAATGGTGATTCACCATGGCAATAGGATTAGACGTTGAAACCCCTCCGGAACCGGAAAACCCGGAGGAATACGACTACGAGAAGTGTCCGTTCTACGGCGAGCTTCCCGTTCGAGGGCAGATCCTCGAAGGGCAGGTCGTCTCGACGGACATGGAGAAGACCGTAGTCGTCGAACGAGAGTACGACGTGGCGGTCCCGAAGTACGACCGCTACATGAAGCGACGCTCGCGCATCCCGGCCCACGTACCGGGCGTGCTCGAGCCGCTCTCGGTCGGTGACACGGTCAAGATCGCAGAGACCCGACCACTGTCGAAGACCAAATCGCACGTGGTCGTCGAAGTAACCCAGGAAGCGACCGCCGAGGACATCGCCGAACTCACGAGCCAGGCCGAGCCTGAGCCGGAGCTCTCGGACGAGGACCTCGCCGCGGGCGAAGACGAGGGTGATCAGTGATGGAGGCGATGAAAGCCGACGTCACCCAGGGCCTGAAGAAGGGGTCGCTGGTCACGTGTGCCGACAACACCGGTGCGCGCGAACTGAAGGTCATCAGCGTCTCGGGCTACCACGGCACCAAGAACCGCCAGCCGAAGGCGGGACTCGGTGACAAGGTGACCGTCTCGGTCACGAAGGGGACCCCCGAGATGCGCCGCCAGGTCCTCGAGGCCGTCATCGTACGCCAGCGGAAATCGATCCGCCGGCCCGACGGCACGCGATTGAAGTTCGAGGACAACGCGGCCGTCATCATCGACGAGAACGAAGAGCCCCGCGGCACGGAGATCAAGGGACCGATCGCCCGCGAAGTCGCAGAGCGCTTCGGAGCAATCGCGTCCACCGCGACGATGATCGTATAGCTATGACCGAGCAACCACACAAACAGCGAACCCAGACGGAGCGTGCCCCGCTGCACGAGCGAGGGAAGCAGCTTCACGCGACGCTGTCCGACGAACTCCGCGAGGAGTACGACACCCGACGCACCCGCGTCAACGCGGGCGACACCGTCGAGGTCATGCGCGGCGACCACGCCGGCGAGACCGGCGAGGTCATTCGTGCGATCCTCGAAGACGGGACGATCCACGTCGAGGACGTCACGGTCGAGACGGCCGACGGCGAAGAAGTGCCGCGCCCGCTCGACCCCTCGAACGTCCGCATCACGGACCTCGACCTCGAGGACGAGCGTCGCGAAGCACGGCTCGAAGGTGATACCGAATGACGAACCACCAGAAACGACTGTCAGTACCGAAGTCCTGGCCGGTCGAGCGAAAGACCGACGTCTTCACGGTCAAGGCCGGTGCCGGCCCGCACGGTGAGGACGGCGTCCCGCTCGTCGTCCTGCTGCGGGACGTGCTCGGCTACGTCGACTCGAAGAAGGAAGCACGATACGCCCTGAGCGAGGACGCGATCCTCGTCAACGGGGACCCGATCAACGACGAACAGCGCCCGATCGGCATGTTCGACATCGTCGCGTTCCCCGGACGCGAGGAGTACTACCGCGTCTTCCCCGACGAGGGCGGTCGGCTCGCGCTGACCGAGATCGACGCCGAGGCCGCCGGAAGCCGCCTCGGCAAGATCGAGGGCAAACAGCAGGTCCCGGGTGGCGACACCCAGTTGACACTGCACGACGGGACGAACGTCATCGTCGACGACGACGAGTACTCCCCGAACGACTCGATCGTCGTCGACAACGACGACAAGTCGATCGTCGCCCACTTCCCCTACGAGGAGGGAGCCCTGGTGACGGCCGTCCGTGGCAACCACGGCGGCAAGATCGGCGAGATCGACGCGATCGACGTCACGCCGGGCAGCGGTCCGAACACCGTCGGCGTCTCGACGGACGATGGCGGCTTCGAGACCATCGAGGAGTACGTCGTCGTGATCGACGAGAACTTCACGGAGGGTGACGACTGATGTCGGAAGCAGAAACCGACTTCCACGAGATGCGCGAACCGCGCGTCGAGAAGGTCGTCGTCCACATGGGCGTCGGTCGCGGTGGCCGCGAACTCGGGAAGGCCGAGGACATCATCGAGGAGATCACGGGCCAGCAGAGCGTCCGCACCCAGGCGAAAAAGACCGAACCCGATTTCGGCATTCGCCAGGGCGACCCGATCGGCACGAAGGTCACCCTTCGTGACGAGGACGCCACGGACTTCCTCGAAACGTCGCTGCCGCTCGCGGACCTCTCCGCGACGCAGTTCGACGATACCGGGAACTTCAGCTTCGGTGTCGAGGAGCACACCGAGTTCCCGAGCCAGGAGTACGACCCGAACGTCGGGATCTACGGGCTGGACGTCACCGTCAACCTGGTGCGTCCGGGCTACCGCGTGGCCAAGCGCGACAAGGCCACCCGACCGATTCCGTCGAGTCACCGCCTGACGCCCGAGGACGCGATCGCGTTCGTCGAGGCGACTTTCGACGCCACCGTGGAGGAGTCCGCAGATGAGTGAAAGCGAAACTGAAAACGATCACACGGGCGAGCACGCCGCAAAGCGCACCGGCCAGATCGAAGAGTGCCAGCGCTGTGGCCGCAAACAGGGACTCGTCGGCAAGTACGACATCAACCTGTGCCGGCAGTGCTTCCGCGAGATCGCCCGCGACATGGGATTCAAGAAGTACCGATAACATGACCGGAAACGATCCACTCAGCAACGCGCTCTCCGGACTCGACAACGCGGAGAGCGTCGGTCATCTGACCCACGAGGTAACGCCCGCCTCGAACGAGATCGGCAGCGTACTCGAGGTCTTCTACGACCGCGGGTACATCGACGGCTTCGAGTACGTCGACGACGGTAAAGCCGGTCAGTTCGAGGTCGAACTGAAAGGAGCGATCAACGAGTGTGGCCCCGTCAAGCCCCGCTACGCCGCAGGCGCCGACGACTTCGAGAAGTGGGAGAAGCGCTATCTCCCCGCTCGAGACTTCGGTGCGCTCGTCGTGACGACGAGCAGCGGCATCATGAGCCACTACGAGGCTCGTGAGCAGGGGATCGGCGGCCAGGTGATCGCATACGTCTACTAACCATGCGAGTCGAACTGGAAATCCCCGAAAACGTATCCGTCGAGATCGACCATCTCGACGTGACCGTCGATGGACCGGAAGGCACCGTGTCGCGGCGTCTCTGGTACCCCGACGTGACCGTCGAGCTCGAGGACGACACCGTGGTGATCGAAAGCGAGGCCGAGGACGCAAAGACCAACGCGACCGTCGGCACGTTCGAGAGCCACATCACCAACGCCTTCCACGGCGTGACCGAGGGCTGGGAGTACAAGATGGAAGTCTTCTACTCTCACTTCCCGATGCAGGTCCGCTCGGAGGGCGACGAGGTCGTCATCGAGAACTTCCTCGGCGAGAAGGCAGCGCGACGAACGACTATCCACGGTGAGACCGAGGTTGCCGTCGACGACGAGAAACTCGTCCTGTCCGGCCCCGACAAGGAGGACGTCGGACAGACGGCGGCGGACATCGAGCAGCTGACGCGCGTCAGCGGCAAGGACACCCGCGTCTTCCAGGACGGGGTCTACATCACCGAGAAACCCGCCAAAGGAGGTGCCTGATAGATGGCTGACGACGAACAGGAATCGGCTGCAGACGAACCGCAGGAACTCGAAGACATCAGCGGCGTCGGCGCGAGCAAAGCGGACGCGCTTCGCGACGCCGGCTTCGAGTCCATCGAGGACGTCAAGGAAGCCGACCAGGACGACCTGGCGGAGGCCGACGGCGTCGGCAACGCACTCGCGGCCCGTATCAAGGCCGACGTGGGCGACCTCGAGGTCTCGGAGGAGACCGAAGCCGAGATCGAGGACGAGGCCGCCGAAGAGGAGGAACCCGAGGAAGACGTCGAGACCGAACTGCAGCCGCGCGGCCTGACCGAGAAGACGCCCGACCTCTCCGAGGACGAACAGCGTCTGCTCGATCGCCGTCGCAACGTGAGCAAGCCGCAGTTCAATCGACAGGACTACCACAAGAAAAAGCGGACGCCGGAATCCTGGCGTCGGCCGCGCGGACAGCTCTCGAAGCAGCGCAAGGGCGTCAAGGGCAAGGGCCAGAAGGTCCAGGCCGGATACCGCACGCCCGAGGCTGTCCGGGGGAAACACCCCAGCGGCTTCGAGGAGGTCTACGTCGAGAACACGGACGACCTCGAGGGCGTCGACGGCGATCGCGAGGCGGTGCGAATCGCCTCCGCCGTCGGTGCGCGCAAGCGCGAACGGATCGAAGAGGAGGCCGAGGCCCAGGGCGTCCGCGTCCTGAACCCGACCTACGAAGAAGTCGAGGTGGAATCCAATGACTGATCTCTCCGCACAGAAACGACTGGCGGCCGACGTCCTCGACGTCGGCGAGAATCGGGTCTGGCTCGATCCCGACGCCCAGGCGGACATCGCCGAGGCGATCACTCGCGACGAGATCCGCGAACTCGTCGACGAGGGCCGCATCCAGGCCGAAGCGGCCGGCGGCAACTCCCGCGGTCGTGCCCGCGAGCGCAACGCGAAACGCGCCTACGGCCACCAGAAGGGGCCGGGCAAGCGCCGCGGCAAGAAGGGTGCACGCCAGAACGAGAAAGAGGAGTGGCAGGACAAGATTCGTGCACAGCGACGGAAACTCCGCGAACTCCGCGACAAGGGCGAGATCACGCCCACGCAGTACCGCCAGCTCTACAAGAAGGCCGGCGGTGGCGAGTTCCGGAGCGTCCGATACCTGTTGAACTACATCGACGACAACTACGGTGACCAGTAATGGCGACAGGACCACGATACAACGTTCCGATGCGACGTCGCCGTGAGGTCCGGACGGACTACCACCAGAGGTTGCGCCTGCTGAAATCGGGCAAACCACGCCTCGTGGCTCGCAAGAGCAACAAGCACACTACGGCGCAGCTGATCACTCCCGGACCTCAGGGAGACGAGACACTTGCAAGCGCACACTCCGGCGATCTCGAAGAGTACGGCTGGGAGGCCCCGACGAGTAACATCTCGGCGGCCTACCTGACCGGCCTGCTGGCCGGCAAACGAGCCGTCGACGCCGGCCTCGAGGAAGCGGTCCTCGACATCGGCCTCAACACGGCGACGCCCGGCAACAAGGTGTTCGCCGTCCAGGAAGGGGCGATCGACGCCGGACTCGAGATCCCGCACAACGACAGCGTACTCGCGGACTGGTCGCGTACCCGCGGCGAACACGTCGCCGAGTACGCCGAGCAGCTCGACGAACCGCTGTACAGCGGTGAGTTCGACGCGACCGAACTCCCAGAACACTTCGACGACGTACGAGAGGCGATTCTCGAATGAGTGGAAACAACTACAACGACGACGGATGGGAGCCCGTCACCCGCCTCGGGCGGAAGGTCCAGGAGGGTGACATCGACACGATGGAGGCCGCTCTCAACTCGGGACTCCCGCTGAAGGAACCCGAGATCGTCGATCAGCTCCTCCCCGGACTGGACGACGAAGTGCTGGACATCAACATGGTCCAGCGAATGACCGACTCCGGACGCCGCGTGAAGTTCCGCTGCGTCGTCGCCGTCGGCAACCGCGACGGCTTCGTCGGCTACGCGGAAGGCCGGGACGACCAGGTCGGCTCCGCCATCCAGAAGGCGATCGGCATCGCGAAACTGAACATCATCCAGGTCCCGCGCGGCTCGGGCTCGTGGGAGGACCGATCGGATCGGCCCCACTCGCTGACCCGACGCACGACGGGCAAAGCCGGCTCCGTCGAGGTCGAACTCATCCCCGCCCCCGAAGGGCTGGGACTGGCCGCGAGCGACACCGTTCGCGCGGTCATCGAACTCGCGGGCATCGAGAACGCCTGGACCAAGAGCCACGGCAACACCCGAACGACGGTCAACCTCGCGAAGGCGACGTTCAACGCGCTCGAGAACGCCTCGCAGTCGCGCCACCCGCAGCGGCGACCGAACCGGGAAGAACCGGAGGTGGCTGAGTGATGAAGGCGATCGTGCAGGTTCGCGGCGAAGTGAACCGCCAGCAGGACGTCCAGGACACGCTCGAGATGCTCAACATCCACAGCGTGAACCACTGCGCGCTGGTCCCCGAGACGGACGCCTACGAGGGGATGATCGCGAAGGTCAACGACTACGTCGCCGTCGGCGAACCCGACGCGGACGTCCTCGAGACGGTGCTCGAAAAGCGCGCCGAACCCCTCGAGGGCGACCAGTCCGACGTCGACGAGGAGTGGCTCGCCGAACACACCGAGTACGACGACTTCGGCGCGCTCGCCGGAGCACTGCTCGACGAGGAGACCACGCTTCGCGACGAGGGACTGTCCCCGACGCTGCGTCTCCACCCGCCGCGTGGCGGCCACGACGGCATCAAGAAGCCGACCGTCGAGGGCGGCCAACTCGGAAAACATACAACGGAGCAGATTAACGACCTGCTAGAATCGATGCGATAACCATGACGAGCAAAAAACGACGCCAGCGTGGATCGCGCACGCACAGCGGTGGCTCCCACAAGAATCGACGTGGTGCAGGTCACCGCGGTGGCCGCGGTCGCGCCGGGCGGAGCAAACACGAGTTCCACAACTACGAACCGAAAGGCAAGCACGGGTTCAAGCGACCACACGACATCCGGGACGAGGTCAAAGAGATCGACGTCCAGAAGCTAGACGAGGACGCGATCCTCTACGTCGCCGACGACCTCGCCGAGGAGACCGACGACGGCTACAGCCTCGACGCTCGCGACATCGTCGAGGACGGCCACGAGGCCGACGTCGTCAAGGTGCTCGGCTCCGGTCAGGTCCGCAACAGCCTCGAGGTAACGGCGGATGCGTTCTCCGACGCGGCTCGCGAGAAACTCGAGGACGCCGGCGGTGAGGCAGTCGTCTCGGAGCGAGCCCAGGAAGACGAGGACGCCGAGGACGACGACGCCGAACCCGAACAGGACGAGGACTAACATATGGGATGGAAGGAAGCCGCTGAACCGGTCCTGACACGGATGCCCGCAGTCCGCCGTCCGGAGGGGCACGTCCCCTTCAAGCGAAAGCTGGCGT
The DNA here is from genome assembly GCF_023566055.1 of Halosolutus amylolyticus. Taxonomy (NCBI): domain Archaea; kingdom Methanobacteriati; phylum Methanobacteriota; class Halobacteria; order Halobacteriales; family Natrialbaceae; genus Halosolutus; species Halosolutus amylolyticus. The sequence continues at coordinate 329,697 of NZ_JALIQP010000004.1, forward strand.
GGACGGCCGGCATCCTGATGTTGTACTTTTTCCTGACCAACATCTCCCTGCTCGGGCTCTCCGGCCAGGGGACTGACCTCTTCGGCGAATTCCGTGCGATTCTCGCCGGCGAGTTCGGGTCGATACTGCAGGTCGGCATCGGACCGATCGTCACCGCCAGCATCGTCTTGCAGCTGCTGGGTGGGGCGAACCTGCTCGGACTCGACACGGACGATCCGCGCGATCAGGTCCTCTATCAGGGCCTCCAGAAGTTGCTCGTCATCATCATGACCGCGCTGACCGCGCTCCCGATGGTGTTCGCCGGCGGCTTCCTGCCTGCCCAGACGTCACTGTCCCTCGGCGGGTTCACCTTCGACCAGACGCAGGTCCAGATCCTGATGTTCGCCCAGATCTTCGTGGGCGGGATCCTCATCCTCTACATGGACGAGGTCGTCAGCAAGTGGGGCGTCGGCAGCGGGATCGGCCTGTTCATCATCGCCGGCGTCAGCCAGCGACTCGTCACCGGGTTGATCCAGCCGGCAGAAGGCGGGTTCTTCTACGACTGGTACCGGATCCTGACCGGCCAGGTCGAGGTCGGATCGATCGTGGCCGGTGACGGACTGTACACGATCCTGCTCCAGGACGGCCACATCATCGCGTTACTGACGACGCTGCTGATCTTCGGGATCGTCGTCTACGCGGAGTCCGTCCGTGTCGAGATCCCGCTCAGTCACGCCCGCGTCAAGGGTGCTCGCGGACGCTTCCCCGTGAAGCTCATCTACGCGAGCGTCCTGCCGATGATCCTCGTCCGGGCGCTCCAGGCCAACATCCAGTTCATGGGCCAGATCATCAACAGCCAGTGGGGCATGCCCGCGTGGCTGGGGACGTACAACAACCAGGGCCAACCTGTCGACGGGTTCTTCTACTACCTCGCACCCATCTACTCGCCGAGCGACTGGATGTGGTTTACCGGAGAACTCAGTCAGGAAGCGTGGCAGGTCATGATCCGCGTCGGCATCGACATGACGTTCATGGTCATCGGCGGCGCGATCTTCGCCATCTTCTGGGTCGAAACCACGGACATGGGTCCGGAGGCGACGGCCAAGCAGATCCAGAACTCCGGGATGCAGATCCCCGGCTTCCGACAGAACGTCGGCGTCATCGAGAAGGTCATGGAGCGGTACATCCCGCAGGTGACCGTCATCGGCGGCGCGCTCGTCGGCCTGCTCGCCGTCTGGGCGAACATGCTCGGCACGATCGGTGCCGTCTCCGGGACCGGGCTGCTCCTCGCCGTCTCCATCACGTACAAGCTGTACGAGGAGATCGCAGAGGAACAGCTCATGGAGATGCATCCGATGATGCGCCAGATGTTCGGCAAGGAGTAGCGACTCCCGCTTTTCTGTCGTCGATTCGTTGCCGATCGCGTCGGTAGCCCATTGCGTAGAGACCAGCCGATCGAGGCCGCAGCTGGCTCACTGCGAGAAAGGCGCTGGACGCGAACGCGCACCTCGTAGTGACGGGCGTGACTTCTGATACGGAGCGTTCGTCGTTCGGTCAGTGCCGTCCGAATCGTCGCCAGCGATGATATAGTAGCCACTGAAAGTCAATGCACACCTGATCGCAGGACAGCTTTGCGATCAGTGTGTAAATCGTTTCAGTGGCTACTATAGCTACCCGATCGCCGAGTCGGATGTAAGTAACAACACCTGTTGTAAACCGGAACAATTTTTCTCCGATCGACCGAGTGTCGACGTATGACACACCGGATGGAACGCGACGGACGGACGCGGTCTCCGCCGCGGTGGACGCGATCGCAGGCCGCAGGGATCGAACGCAGCGACGAGACTGTGGCGCCGATCGTCTATCCCCCCGAGGAAGACGTCGCTCCCGATCTGCACTGCTGGGACACGTGGTTGCTCCGGTCCCGCGACGGTTCGATCGCCGAAATCGACGGCTATCGCGTCGTCTTCTCGCTGACGGCACCCGCAGATCTGTTGCCGGGGACGCGTCACGACGTGGCGACGATCCGGTACTTCTACTCGGCGGACGGGCGCAACTGGACCTGCGGCGGACGGGTCTTCCCGGAGGGGACCGCCTTCGGCTCCCGCCAGTGGGCCGGTTCGGCGCTCTACGACGACGATCGGCTCTACCTGTTCTACACGGCGGCCGGGTCGCGTGGCGAGACCGAACTGAGCTACACGCAACGCATCGCGGTCGGTACCGGCGGCACGATCACTGCCGACGAGGACGGCGTCTCGATCGCGGGCCCGTTCGAGCACGAGATCTTGCTCGAACCGGACGGCGAGCACTACGAGCGCGAGGACCAGTCCCGGGGGATGATCTACACCTTCCGGGATCCGTGGTTCTTCGAGGACCCGGCGAGCGGCGAGACGTGCCTGCTGTTCGAGGCCAACACGCCGATTCCGGACCCCGAGGACGAGGACCGCTTCGACGCCGACCCGGCCGCGCTCGCGTACAACGGCAGCGTCGGCATCGCCGTCTCCCGGTCCGGCGATCCGACCGAGTGGACGCTGGAACCGCCGATACTCGAGGGCGTGGGCACGAACCAGGAACTCGAACGGCCACACGTGGTCGTCCGGGACGACGGCTACCACCTGTTCGTCTCGAGCCACGAACACACGTTCGCACCCGGGATCGCGGGATACGACGCGCTGTACGGGTTCGTCGCCGACTCGCTTCGCGGCGAGTACGCGCCCCTGAACGAGTCGGGGCTCGTCGTCACCAATCCGGCGAGTGCGCCGTTCCAGACCTACTCGTGGCTCGCGTATCCACATCGCGAGGAGATACTCGTCAGCAGTTTCTTCAACTACTACGACCTGCAGGGGCTCTCGCTGGACGACGTGGCCCACCTCCCGCCGGCGGAACAGCAGCGGCGCTTCGGCGGGACGCTGGCACCGACCCTTCGACTGACGGCCGAGAACGCGTCGACGCGGATCCTCGGGACGCTCGAGCACGGCCACCTGCCGATCGCCGACGAGGAGTTGCCGCCGCTGCTCTCGGCGTTCGCGGACGACGGCTCCGGGGCCGAATCGGGAGCCCGCTACGGCGACGGGCCGGTAAGTCGCTGACTCCACGCCGGGACGTTCCGGCGCACGTCACTCTGCCCAGGCGCTCCCGAGTTCCCAGACGTCCAGTTCCTCGATGGTGGCCGTTCCGCCCGCCGCGTACATCGACACGCCATCGCTGTCCTCGCGAGTCGGATAGATCCGGGTCGTCAGGCAGTGGCGATCGTTCGCGAAGAGTTCGAGGACCGACCCGTCGACGAACAGGCGGAGCGAGAGCGAGTCGTCGATCGGCGTGACGGGCATCGACACCGGGTCGGTCGAGGCACGCGGGTCCAGGCTCGACCCCGCTCGATCGACCACGACGGTACTGTCTCGCGTGTACCTGATCAGGGTCTCCTCCTCGTTGTCGGGGGACTCGCGAACGACGAACCCGAATTCCTCGACGTCGTCGAGCCGGATCTCCGCGCGGAGTTCGAGTGCGTGCCCCGAAACGGGGAGCGATCGCTGGTCGTCGACGAGCCTCGTCGTTTCACCGTGGACGTGTGCCTCGCGAAGGGCCGTCAGTTCGGGGGCCGGTCGCTGGCGGAGGCGTCCGTCGGCGTCGAGGTCGACGTGACGCGGAAGCGACAGCGTGCCCGACCAGCCGGCGTCCCACTGGGCGCTCGCGTTCCGCTCTTCTTTCACCCAGCCCCACGTCAGCCATCGCCCCTCGTCGTCGCGCAGGGACTGTGGCGCGTAGAAGCTGCCGTGATCGAGCAGGCCGGTTCGATCGACCTCGAACCGCCCCTCGTCGGCGTCGTACGTACCGAGGTAGTAGCGGACCTCCTCGTAGTTCGAGACGTGAAGCAGCTGCCGATCGCCGAGGTCGAGCAGTTCGGGACACTCCCACATTGCCCCGTCGCGTTCGGGGTCGCCGACGAGGATCGGACCCCGGTACTCCCAGTCGGTCAGGTCGTCGTCCGCGCTCGTGTACAGGAGCGCCGTCCCGCCACCGTCCTCGATTCCGGAGCCGATCAGGTGGTGCCAGGTGCCGTCCGCGGCCTGCCAGACGCTGTGGTCGCGAAACTCCGCGCGCCAGTGCTCGGTCGATCGCAACGGCGGCTCCTCGGGGAGGGTGTCGACGACGGGGTTCTCGGGCGATTTCTCCCACCCCGAGAGGTCGTCGTCGACGGCCGTGCCGAGACACGGCAACTGCAGGTCGCCCCGTCCGCCGGTGTAGAGGATCGTCGGCGTCCCGTCGACGTCGACGGCACAGCCGGACCAGCAGCCGTGCCGATCGGGGCCGTCGGGCGACGGGGTGAGAGCCACGGGCCGGTCCTCCCAGGTGACGAGGTCGTCGCTGACGGCGTGGCCCCAGTGGATCGTCCCGTGGGACGGTCCGCCGGGGTTGTACTGGTAGAACGCGTGATACTGGCCGTCCCACTGGATCATCCCGTTGGGATCGTTGAGCCAGTTCGCCGGCGGCGAGAGGTGATACTGCGGACGGTGGTGATCGTCGGCCAGCGCGGCCCGACGACGGGAGAGGGCGTCCGCGTCTTTCGGCCGTCCGTCGACGAGCCGTTCGTCAGCGGTGCCGAGAACGCCGAGGAGGTTCTCGACGAGTCGCGTCCGATTCTGTGCCGCCTCCTCGGTCGTCTCCCCGTCGAACCGCAGTGCCGTCCCGAGCCCGGCGACGTCGCCGTCACCGACCTGCCAGCCCACGAGTGCGACCTCGCTGGGGGCGTCGTGGTCCGCTCGCAGGGTGCTCGCGAGCACCTCGCCACGCTCGGGCAGGACCGACTCGTACCGTGCGGACGGCTGTGAGCCGTCGCCCGATCGCGTCGGGACCCGTAGCCCGTCCACCCCGTCGAACGCCGGATGATCGTCGTACAGCGCCTTCACGAGGAGGCCGCTCGTCGACGTGGAATCCTCGACGAGCGAGACGTCCGGCGAAACGGGATCGATCCCGAGGGCCGTAACGGCCTCGAGCGCACGCAGCGAGAGCAACAGGCCGCCGCCGGCGCGCAGGTGGGCCTCGATCGGCTCCCGGCAGTCCGACAGTTCGGCGATCGACTCGATCGGCTCCGTCCGGTGCCACCAGAGGGCGTCGTAGGTGTCGAGCGAGTCGGTTCCAGCGGCGACGTCGGCGAGCGAAATCGTCCGGGCGTCGAGTCCCGCGTCCGCACACCAGTCGAGTGCTGCTCGCTGTTCGGCCGACAGCTCCCCATCGACCAGGAATCCGACAGGGGCAACGGATGTACTCATCTATACGCAGTCCAACGCCGGATCGTAATAGAACTGCCGCAGTTGCTGCCAGTGGCCACTGGCCGGACGACGACTGCCGCCGACGGCCGTCGGAGACGCCGTCCGACTCGATCGGGGAGGCACGTCTCGGGAAGCCGGTCGGCTGGCGAGTTCGAACGCTGGAGGGCGAGAATCCGCAGACGATCGGCCGCGATTGGGGTGAAAACCGGTTACCGGGTGCCGATTACTGGATGGAGTAGCCCGCCGCGAGCGTCAGCAGGAAGACCATGAACAGGGCCGTCGCCATCAGGTAGGTGATCGAACGGGGCTCCTCGATGAGGTGCTGGTAGTAGCCCGCGATCAGGCCCGACTTGATGATGGCGAGGACGACCGTCCCGGCGATCGCCATCTGATACGTGAAGATCTGGTCGAGTTCGAAGAAGACGAACTTCCCCGTAGCCAACACCACCAGTGCGACGTAGATGAGTGCGTACGTGCGAAGGCCAGCCATTGGTACGCTATCAGACTGACGGCCACTTATAGCTTCCTCATGCGATCGAGTCCGGGCCGACGAAAACGACACGTAGATGGGGCCACGGACGAACCATCGGACAATGAGTGGACGGTCGGTTCTCGGTCGCCGGACCGCGATCGCGCTCCTGATCGGTCTCGCGACGCTCACGGTGTCCGTCGGCGTCGTCGCCGCGAGTAACGTCGCCGCTGGCCTCTCTCAGGAGAGCGGTGACGTCACCATTCCGACGTGGCTCTACCTCGCGACCGGCGGCGGCGTCATCGGCGCGTCAGCCCTCATGACGATGCTCGTCACCGATCGGGCAGTCATCGACGACTACCACGACCGAGCTGTCGGACTCGGGACCGAGCAGGTCGTCGCCGCTGGCTCGCTCCTGCTCGGCACCCTCGGGCTGTTCGGGCTGGCGCTCGTGATCGTCGTCGCCGGACTCGGCCCCGACGTCGCCGGCTTCGCCAGCGCGGCGGTGCTCCTGACGTTCGTCGGGGGTCGCGCACTGCTGACGACGATCGCCTACGTCGTCGGAAACCCATGGCCCGCCCTGAACCCGTGGCGACGGATCGCCGAGGTGCTCCCCCACGGGTTCGTCGCCGAGGAATACCCCCGACGACTGGGGTCGTGGCCCGCAGTGGTCGCGCTCCTCGCGCTCGTCTGGCTCGAGATCGTCGCCCCGCTGAGTTCCTCGCCGGGGGCGTTGCTCCTCGCGGTGCTCGGCTACTCCGCGTTCACGATCGGCGGTGCCGTCGCGTTCTCGCCGGCGACGTGGTTCGACCGCGGCGGCGATCCCCTCTCGACGTGGTTCCGTATGTACGGGGCCGTCGCCCCGGTCCAGCGGACCGACGACGGCCTCGCGGTGCGGTTCCCGGGGGCGCGTCTCGGCGACGACGACGTGGTCACCGACGTCTCGGCAATCGCGTTCGTCCTCGTGCTCGTCTGGGAACTGACCTACAGCGGCTTCATCGTCACCGCTCCCGGCGTGGCGACGATCGAGTTCCTCGTCGGCCTCGGACTCCCGCCGGCGTTCGTCTACCTCGCCCTCCTGCTCGCCGGCTTCTGGCTGTTCTGGAAGGTCTACTGGCTCGCGGCCGAGCGGACGCGCGATCGCGCCGAGACGTACATCTCGACGCGCTATCTCGCGCTCCGGTTCGCGCCGGCGTTGCTGGCGATCGCGGCCGGCTATCACTTCGCCCACTACGCCGGGTTCGCGATCACCCTGTGGCCGTCGCTACTGGAGACGCTCGCGGCACCGCTTTCACCCCCCGCGAACCCGACCCAGTACCGGCTCGCGTCGTGGTTCGGCTACGTCGAGATCGCCGGCATCCTGATCGGGCACATCCTCGCAGTCTGGGTCTCGCACACGATCGCGTTCGAACTCTTCCCGGGCAAACTGCAAGCGATCCGCAGCCAGTACCCTTTCATCGTCGTGATGATCTTCTTCACGATGGTCAGTCTCTATCTCGTCTCCTTGCCGACGATGAGCCCACCGTTCGTGGCTGCGTGAGCGGTCGACGACTCGGACTGGTCTCCTGGTAGTCGGGATCCCATCCGACTCGACGCCGGGACCCCGTTCGACTCGATGGATGAGACCGTATCCGATCCGACACCGGTACACACTTGACCGGAAGGCGACAAGGAACTGCTACTGGCAATGAACGCGTCACAGGTCACTGACGTCGAATCGGTGGCCGCGGTCGATCGGGTGACCGACGTCGAGTACGACGTCCCGACGGACGAGACGCCCGAACACACCTGTCCCTACTGCGATCGCCCCTTCCGATCGGAACGGTACCTGACCTTCCACGTCGGGAGCGCCCACGCCGAGGCGTGCTCCGACTCGGAACGGGAACTGTTCGACGAGGCCCGCGACGACGAGCAGTACGATCTGTTCACCTTCCACGTCAAGGCGGCCGTGAGCGTCTTCATGCTGTACTTCATGTTCACGTTCATCTACGCGCTCGTGTGGGCCGGCTGACGGTACGAATAGCGACGTCGGCGATCGGTTCGATCGATTGGGTGTGTCCGGTCCGATACCCGACGACTGCCGAGTCGCGCCCCGACAGAACTTCCGTCCGTTCGACCGCGTAGCCCCGCCGGGACGTGACTGCCGTGACCCGACCGGTCAGCCGATCGCCGAAACTGGTTTCCAGTACGGAACTGGTTTCCAGTACGGAATCTCTTAACTTCGTGACTCACCAGTGTACGTACCATGACCGCGCGTGCCCCGCTATCTGATCCTCTCCCCGACTCTCGAAACCGGGGTCGTGTCGTCCTCGTGGTCTCGCTCCTGCTGGCAACGGCGCTCGCGGGACTCCCGATCGCTGGCGGCGTTGCGATCGACGACGCTGCCGGTCCCAGTACCGACGCGTCGATCCAGACCGGCGATGGGACGGGCGGCGTCGTCGACGAGGGCCTGTCGGACGACGGATCGATCGAGGTCGTCGTTCGGCTCGAGGACCCCGACATTCCGGCGTCGTTGTCTGGATCCGAGGCCGAATCGAAACTCGAGAGTCACGCGAACGAGACCCAGGGTCCGCTGCTGGCACACGCAGAAACGACCGCCGGGGTCACTGTCGAGGAGGAACTCTGGCTCACCAACGCGGTCGTGCTCACGGTCGATACCGACCGTGCCGATCTCGAACCGATCGCGGCTCTCGACGCCGTCGAACGCGTCCACGAGAACTTCGCGGTGTCGATCCCGGAACGGCAGTCGGCGACGAACGCGAGTCCGGCCGGCGGACCCGGGTCCGGGACGACCACCGGGCGAACGTGGGGACTCGACTATCTGAACGTGCCCGCCGTCTGGGAGACGTACGAGACCCGGGGCGAGGGCGTTCGCGTCGCAGTCCTCGATACGGGCGTCGACGCCACCCACCCCGACATCGACCTCTACACCGAGGACCCGTCGGACCCGACCTATCCGGGTGGGTGGGCCGAGTTCGACGAAACGGGCGTCCGCGTTCCGGGTTCGACGCCGTACGATTCCGATTCCCACGGAACCCACGTGAGCGGCACCGTCGCTGGCGGGAACGCGAGCGGAACCCGGATCGGCGTCGCACCCGGAGTCGACCTGCTTCACGGACTCGTCCTGCCCGATACCGGCGGCTCGTTCGCACAGGTCGTCGCCGGCATGGAGTGGGCGGTGGCGAACGACGCCGACGTCGCCAGCATGAGTCTGGGGACGGCGGGGAAACACCCCGCCTTCATCGAGCCGGTGCAGAACGCCCGCGACAGCGGGACGATCGTCGTCGGTGCGATCGGCAACGATGGCCACGGCACGTCCAGTTCGCCAGGGAACGTCGACGAAACGCTCGCCGTTGGGGCAGTTGCGCCCGACGGGACGGTCCCCGCGTTCTCCGGTGGCGAACGGATCGATCGGTCCGACTGGGCGGTCACACCGGCCACGTGGCCGGCTACCTACGTCGCCCCCGACGTCGTCGCGCCCGGTGTGGCGGTCACGAGCGCCGTTCCCGGTGGCGAGTACGCGCGCCTGCCGGGTACGTCGATGGCGACGCCGCACGTCACCGGCACGGTCGCCCTGCTCCTGTCGGTCGAACCCGGGGCGACCCTCGCCGAGATCGAGTCTGCACTGACCGACTCCGCTTCGATCCCCGCGGTGGCGAGTGACCTCGAAACTACCGTCGATCCGGAGACACGGTACGGACTCGGGGTCGTCGACGCCAGGGATGCGACGGACGCGCTGGTCGAGGCCCGGGGTGGAACCGACCCGGTACCGCTCGGCGAGCGAAGCGACGCGGACCACCCGAGTGAACCGAACGGCACCGGTCCGAACACGGCCGGACCGATCGTCCTCGTCGCGGCGATTGGTTTCGTCGCATTCCTCGTCACACTCGCCCTCGCACGGGCCCGGAACCGGTAACGACGCTTCGAGCCCGTTCGATCGACCGCCGATTTATAGTAACCACTGAAACGATTTCCGCGTCGATCACATCGTTGTCCTGCGACCGAGTGTGCATCGACGTTCAGTGGCTACTATCGGTTCGACGTCGTCGATCGCGAGGCCGGCGGGGGAGCCGGCGATCCGATTCTCGTTATGGCGAGCGCCTCGGCCGGCGCTGTAGATCCGGATCGACTGGGTCAGGACCCCGGTCGATCGGCTCGCAGTGAAAACGTGCGTCGAGAACAGCGGTGCAGTCGAAATCGCAGTCCGTCACGAAGCCAGAAGAGCGGGGTCCCCGCTACATCAGGTAGAACAGCGGGAACAGGAACACCCACACGATGTCGACGAAGTGCCAGTAGAGCCCGAAGTACTCGACTGGCCGGTGATCCTCGAGATACGCGTCGATGGACACGATCCGGAATATCATGAAGCCGGCGACCAGCAGTCCGAGGATCACGTGGAGCGCGTGCATCCCGGTGGTCACGAAGTACAGCGAGTACTTCAGCTCCGTGAACCAGTAGATGCCGTGGGCGAACTCCTGTGACCACTCCCAGGCCTTCACACCGAGGAACGTCAGGCCGAGCAGGAGCGTCGCGACCATCGTCCCGAGCAGCCCCTTCCGATTCTTGCGTTCGGCCATCACCAGCGCGAGGATGACCGTGAAGCTGGAGGTCAACAGGATGTACGTGTTGATCAGCCCGGCCTCCGTCGACGGCGGCACGGGCTCCCAGGTACCCCAGCCCGCGTGGAGGCGCGCGAAGATGTACGCACCGATCGCGGCACCGAAGACGACGACGTCCGACGCCAGGAAGACCCAGATGCCGAACTTGGTGTTTCCGACGCCGCCGAACGGCCAGCGTTCGGCGACGGCCATCTCGGGAACGTTGAACTCCTCTTTGCCGAAGTTAAAGAGGGTGACCGCCAGGATGGCAAGTCCCGCGACCAGAATAATCGGATAGATCACGTTGGGCTCGCCCATGTCCGTGATTCCCTCTGCACCGCGTGCGGCGGCGAACTGGGCCATGTACGGGGTCATACCGCTCAGGCCGAGGAAGAACACGCCCATCCCGAGCCCGATTCCGAGGGGCCAGATGCTGGCGTGGTCAGCGTGTTCCTCCTCGTGGAGTTCCGTCTCGGCCGTCGCGACGCCACCGTCCGTGGCGGCCTGCGAGTCGTCGACGAACTCGAGTCGACCGCTCGCGTAGCTCGGCCGATCGTGCCAGTTCTCGAGCGGCGGCGGCGAGGGGATCGCCCATTCGGCAGTTCGCGAGAACTCCCACGGGTTGTCGGGCGCTTTCGGCCCCCGGAGCCAGCTGTGGGCGAACGTCGCGAACATGATCAGGAACGACGCGCCGAAGACGAACGCCCCGACCGTCGACAGCTGGTGGTAAATCTGCACTCCCTCACCGTAGTGGAAGACGCGGCGGGGCGTCTCCCACGCGAGGAACTGCGGGAAGTACAGCAGGTTGAACCCGATGAAGTAGACCGCGAAGTTGAGTTTCCCCAGCGCCTCGGAGTACATCTTCCCGGAAATCTTCGGCCACCAGTAGTAGAGGCCACCGACGAGCGCGGTGACGCCCGAGACCATCACGTAGTGGAAGTGAGCCACGACCCAGTAGGTGCCACGGAACTCGTAGTCGAGCACGACGGCACCCAGGAAGACCCCGGTGATCCCGCCCAGGATGAACAGGACGAGTGCGCCGAGGCTAAAGAGGAACGGGGTCGTGAACCGAACCCGACCCTTGACCATCGTGTAGATCAGCGCGAAGACCATCAGGTCGAACGGGAGCGAGATCCCGATCGTCGTCGCCATGAACAGGGTCTTGATCTCGAGGTTGATCGTCGTCAGGAACATGTGGTGCATCCAGACGAGGAACGACTGGACGGCCACGAGGACCATCGCGATGATGACCCACTTCCGACCGACGAGACGTCGACCACAGAAGGTCTGGAACGTCTCGAACATGATCCCCAGTGCGGGGAAGAAGACGATGTACACCTCTGGGTGACCGAAGAACCAGAACAGGTGCGCCCACAGCAGGCTCGACCCCTGGTCGGTCGCGAAGTACTGCGTGAGGAAGACGCGGTCGATCGAGAGCAACAGCAACGCGGCGAGCAGTGCCGCGAACGCGAACAGCATCATCCAGACGGTCAGCAGCCACGACCAGGTGAACATCGGGAGGTTCCACAGGCCGAGGCCCTCCGCGCGCGATCGGTGGATCGTCACGAGGAAGTTGACCGTCCCGACCGTGATCGACATGACGAACAGCGTCAGCGCGAGAACCGCCGCGGTGCCGCCGGTCATCGCCTCCATCGCCGGCGTGTACGTCGGCACGTTCAGCGGCGCGTACATCGTCCAGCCGCCGGCCCAGGTCCCGCCCTGGAAGAACGAGACCCCGAACAGCAAGCCCGAGAAGAGGTAGAACCAGTAACTCAGGGCGTTCAGCCGGGGGAACGCGAGGTCTTTCGCCCCGATCTGGAGCGGGACGAAGTAGTTCGCGAACCCGGTCGCGATCGGTGAGAGGAACCAGAAGACCATCAGGAGGCCGTGTGTCGACACGGCCTGGTTGTACTCGCGGTTCGTCAGCAGGTCGATGCCGCCCGCTTCCCACAGGTGTGCGCGGAACACGAGCGCCATGACGCCGCCGAAGACGAGGAAGAACAGGGCCGTCGAGAGATAGAGGAGACCGACGTCCTTGTGATTCGTCGTCACGAGCCACCGCTTGACGGACGTCATCGGTGGAAGATCACTCATCAGTTCTCACCTCCACTCTCGTTGTCAGCGTCGTCGTTGGTCGTTTCATTTCCAGTTTCGGTCTCGTTGCCGTTCTCTTCGTCACCGTCTTCGTCGCCTCCGTTTTCACCGCCGTTCTCTTCGTCGCCGTCCTCGTCGTCTTCGGAGACTTCCTCTTCGAGCCACTGGTCGAACTCCTCTTCTTCCATGACGTTGACCTGACCGGTCATCTGGGTGTGACCGTCGCCACAGAGTTCGAAGCACTTGATCTCGTACGTCTCGCCCGGCTCGTCTGCCATGAACCAGGTCTGGTCCTCCTCGCCGGGGATGGCGTCGGATTTGACCTTTAACTCGGGTATGCCGAACGTGTGCCACACGTCACCGCCGGTCGTCGTGATCCAGATCGGCGTGTTCGCCGGCACGTTCATCGTACTGATCGACTCAGCGCCGTTCTCGTACTCGAAGAACCACGCGAACCCTTCCCCGGTCACATCAATCTCGACCGCGTCCTCGCCGGGTCCTTCGCCTGGACCATCCTCGACGTACAGTAGCATGCCGTACGTCCAGATGACCAGCGAAATGACGATGATGGCACTCAGGCCGAACGAGAGGAACAGTTTCTTGCCGCCCTTTCCACCAGTCGGTAACTCTCCGAGTGTCGGCACGTCCTCGTCGCTCGCCGAGCCTGTATCGCGGTACTTGTACGCGTTGTACAGGGTATACGCGACGACGATGACGCCGACGAGCGTCCCGAGTCCGAGGAAGACGAGGAAAATCTCCTGGAACACGTCGACGCGCGTCTGGGCCTGTATCGGAGTCGTAACTGCGTTGAAGATCGTATTCACCTCTTTTGAAGACCTCTTATATGTCGGAGGTTGTTTCCCGAGAGCACTTATCTATTTGGAAAGCGGCCCGTCGGTGGCCGTCGTATGGCGGGTATCGCCGATCGGGTCCGGGAACGATCGATCCGGGTTCGGAAACGATCGACCGGCGATCAGCGGTTCCGACTCGGTTCATCACAAACGCGTTGGACCGGCAGGTCTTTTGTCTGTCGTTCGTCTCGTCGCCGAGTCGCGGTCAATTCCGGATTACCGCCGCCCGCTGCTCCGCTTCCGAACACGTTCGCCGCTCAACCACTTGCTAACATCGACGGTTACGACGGCAGATTGCGCGGGCACCTCCCAGAACCCACGACAATTCCTGACTACCGTCCGATCGGATCCTCAGTACCGGTCGATCAGTGAGTAGCGCCTGCCCGTCGACGGTATCGCTCGATTCGGCGCCAGGTTCTATACCCTGGAGACCCTTTGTTCCGGTATGCCGGAAGAAGTACTCTTCAAATTCGAACGGTCGATGGCAACGGCAGAGATCGCCGACTACCTGCGGACAGTCGCGGACAAACTCGACGAGGGGGGCGATCTGACTCTCGACGCGGGCGGGGAGTCGGTGACGATGTCCCCACCCGATCGACCGACGTTCGAGATCAAGGCCGAACGCGAGACCCCGAGTACCGGCGGTCCCGGCGAGTTGAGCGTCGAGTTCGAACTCGAATGGGACGAGGGCGGGGACGGCCAGGACGACGGATCGGGCGAACTGACGATCGAGTAGTCGGCGCGTCATACGGTCTGTTGTGATTCGTTACAACGATCCGTATCAGAGTTCGACGACCCAGATCCGGAACTCGGGGGGCAGATCGTACACCCGCTGGAACGCGGCGTCGATGAACTGGGCGATCCGGTTCGGGTCGGCCTTGGCGCTGATCCGGGCGTTGACCCCCGCGGCCTCCTCGGGTCGGTGGAGATCGTCGATCTTGAACGCCGGGTACTCACCGAGAAGCGACTTCAGTTCCTCGAGTTCGTCGTCCGTGCAGTCGAGGTTGATCGTCCCGTCGCCGAACTGGATCCAGGGGACGCCGAGGTCGGGATCGGGGCCAGCGCCGGCGTCGTCCGTCTCCCCGGCGAACAGTTCGTCGTCGACTTCCAGCGTGAGAAAACCGCTCCCTCGATCGCGGTGGGCCGTGATCGCGTCGACGTACAGTTTCCGTCGGTCGGTCGGGTCGGCCGCGTCGAATCTGGTCATACCCGTACGGATGTGACCAATTCTTTAAGCCTTTATGCGGTGGCGCTGAACGAGCGCATATGGCACAGCCACGAATCCTCATCCTGGGTGCACCCGGGGCGGGCAAAGGGACACAGAGCCAGAAGATCACCGAGGAGTTCGGCGTCGATCACGTCACCACCGGCGACGCGCTCCGCGCGAACAAGGACATGGACATCTCCGACATGGACACGGAGTACGACACCCCACGCGAGTACATGGACCAGGGCGAACTGGTCCCCGACGCGGTCGTCAACGCGATCGTCGACGAGGCGCTCTCGCAGGCGGACGGCTTCGTCCTGGACGGCTATCCGCGGAACTTAGAGCAGGCCGAGGAACTCGACGACATGACCGATCTGGACGTCGTTCTCTACCTCGACGTGAGCGAGGAAGAACTCGTCCACCGACTCACGGGGCGCCGGATGGACCCCGAGACGGGCGACATCTACCACGTCGAGTACAACCCGCCCGAGGACCCCGAGGTCGAAGCGCGACTGGAACAGCGGGACGACGACACCGAAGAGACCGTCAAAGAGCGCCTGCGCGTGTACCGCGAGAACACCGAACCCGTCATCGAACACTACGAGGAACAGGGCGATCTGGAGCGCGTGGACGGCGAGCAGGCGCCCGACGAGGTCTGGGAAGACGTGAAGGCGACGATCGAGGACGCGGCGTAAGCTCCGCCGTTAGCTGTTTTTGACGTCGATCTCGTGGTGGGCGACGTTGAGGTAGGTTAGCTGTGGCGGCAGGTCGTACTCGTCCGGATAGAGCTCGACCGGTTCGTCTGCGAGATCCTCGTCGTGCGTAAAGTCGATACTTCCCCACCCACCCTGGAAGTGGGCCGATGATGCGACGACCGACCCCGTCAAATCGGGATTCGAAAGGAGACAGACCTGTTCGTCGCTACACTTGCCTTTCCCACCGAGCGGATTGGTTCCAGTCCAGTCGTCACTGGGGGCGTAGATCGTCCCGGTAAACGAGCCACCGTCGAACGCCACGGCCGTCTCGGACGTGCCGTACACTTCCGTGTACGTCGCCGAGGTGCCACCCATATCGCCAGAGGAACTGAGATTCCCCGTGACGTAAATTTTCAGCGAGTGGTTCGTCCCCGTTGCGTTCTCGACGGACAGGCTGGACTGGGGATGGGCGAGTTCGACGTCGCCGTCGACCATGAGCGTCGCGTTTCCGTCTTCGAGATCGAACGTTACGTCTGTGGTATCCTCGAGGAGTACCTCGTCAGCGAGGTAGGTCCCGTTCGTGTAGGTTTCGTTGCCATCGATCGAATCGACCTCCTCGACGTCGTCCGAGTACTCGCCGTTCTTCATCTCTTCGAGCATCGCTTCGATCACGTCGTCGAGTTCCGGCATCCGATCGTTCCGGACCTCTTCCTCGCCGAAATCGACGTTCCCCTGTTCGCCGGCCGGTTCCGAGAGCGTCACACCCGAGTCGAAGGCGTCGTCGATGTCGAGATAGCCGACTCTAATCGAAACCGTTCGATTCTCGTGATCGATGTCACGGACGATAGTGTCGCCCGCTTCGCGCGTGAAGAAGCGTTCCCAGCCGCGGTAGTACTCGCTCTTGATCGTGATCCGGATATCGGCGTCTTCGACGACGTTCGAGTCCGCGTACACCGTCGTCCCGTCGTGATTGAACGAGATGTCGCCCGAGTCGAGTTCCGAGTCGCCGCTGACGGTCGTCACCGGCAAAGTGAGTGTTTCGGTCGTCGCATCGTAGTACATCGGCGGAACGGAGACGACGCGAGTCTCGTTACCCGTCTCGCTGAACACGGCCCCGGCCTCGTAGGCGATCGTGCTTCCGCCGTCTCCCTCCCACTCGATCGTGCCGACCGTCTCGTTTATCGGTTCGTCGAACCCCTCCGAGGAGACGTTGATCCACCCGGTTTCCGCTCTTGCGACCGCCCCGCGTTCACCGGCATCGAGATCCATCGAGTGACTCACGTCGTTGTCGGTCCACGCCGAACCCATCTTCTGGCTCAGTTCGACGAACACCTGTTCGACTCGCTCTTCTTCCGTCTGGGCTTCCGTGCTCGTCAGCACGTCGCCCGCCACGAGAAAGAGGGCAGCACTGGTAACCGCGACCATCCCGACCAACAGGACGATCCCGATCATCGCCGACTGGCCCCGATCGGCGGATCCCGCTCCTCGTCGATCCCTGCTCATACACTCCAACGTGATAGTTACTATCATAATACAGTCGATCGATCACGTAGTTTTGAACAGTTTATTTATATAGCGAATGGGAAGATTATTACATATCGGGGAAGTGGAATCTGGATAACTGGTTGGACATTCAACCCGACTTTTCGTCCGGTGAGATACCGGAACGCGTTCCGTCCGCGAGCCGGCCTCTCGATCGGCTGGTGGGAACGACTACTGAAGAGTGACGACGAACGAAAAGCCGAACACGAGATCACGCCTCGAGTGCGAGACGCCAATTCCGTCGCGAACCGCCTCAGTTGTCGATTTCGAGCCCGTACTTCACCACGTTGAGGTACGTAATCCGGGGTGGGAGGTGACCGCCGTCTTCCATTCTCGGTTCGAAAGAGTCGTCGAGACTGTCGTCGTGCCAGATCTTACTGTTCCCACCGCTGATGTCCACGTCCGAGACGACGACCGAGCCATAGATGTCTGCAGTCCCTCCGATGGATTCCACCGATCCGCCCGGGGCATAAACAATCCCCTCGTAGTAATCGTTATCACTCAGCGTCATTTTGAAGTCCGATGTTCCGTACACTTGCAGGTATCTGGAATTGATATTATCCGTCTCTGGTTCGTTACCGACTCCTGGCTTGTAAGCAGATTCGGCTACATACAGGTGACTGTCCAAATCCAGATCGCCATTGGTGTATATCTGCACCTCGTTTCCGTCGTCTTCCCATCCATTGACCCAGACGTCTTCGGTTACGTCGATTGATCCGTTGACGACGATTGTCACGTTTCCATTCGACACGTTGATCGTCTGCATATCGTATTTGTCCGTATCGAGGTCGCCGTCCACGTAGTATTTCCCCGCGGAGAGCTCCGATTCGTCCTCGGGAAGTTTGTCGTAGTTCGCTGCCGCCTCGTCAATCGTCGCTTCGATCTTTTCGTCGATCGGTTCGATAGAGACGTCCTCGCCGTACACGACGTCACCCTCGATGCCAGCGTTTTTGTTGCTCGGTTCCTTCGGTTCCGTTTCGGAGACCACGGCGTTCTCGAATACGGCCTCGACATCGATACGGCCGAGTTCGACTTCGACGTAGCCGTGGGTCTCGTTCAGTTTGCCGTACTCCCGGATCGGATCGCCTTCGTCTCCGACTGCCTGCTCGAAGTACTGCTTCCAGCCGATGTAGTACTGGCTCGTCACGTTGATCTTGACCGTCTCGCTTTCGATCGTGTTCGGACTGTTGATCCGCTCGGTGTCCGTCCGGCGAAGGGTGACGTCGCCGGAGCCGAGTTCTCCCTCCTCATCGACTTCGACGACCGGGAACGAGAGCGTCTGGTCCTCGTAGTGGATTGGCGGTGCCGATTTGACCTGCGTCTGGTCCATCGTCTCGCGGAAGACGCCGCCCGCCTGATACGCAATTTTGGTTCCGTCTTCCGCCTCGTACTCGATCGCACCGATCGAGATGTTTTCGTCGAAGTCGTCGCCCCGGATGTGGATGTTCCCGGTGTTGGTCATCACGATGGCGCCACTGTCCCCGACGTCCAGGTCCATCGAACGAGAGACGTTTTCGTTCGTGGCCGTCGTCGTCGCCATCTGATGGCTCAATTCGACGAATCCCTGTTCGACGCGCTCTTTCTCGGATTGCTGTTCCGCACTGGTGATCGCCTCGCCCCCGACGAGAAAGATCCCGACACTGACGACCGCGACCATCCCGATCAACAACACGATCCCCAGCAGTGCTGCCTGCCCCCGATCGGGTGTCGCCGAACCGGTGTCGTCGCCCTTGCAACGGGACTCCATACCCGCCTCACAGATACTATCCCTATTAAGACGGTCGACCTATCAAACAATTCAGGATAGTTTATATTTCGGCTCCGGATCGAGATAATTGGGGGACGGCAACCGGTTCGTCCCGTAAACAGTTGCTACGAGTGACATAGTTTGTCCGACCGCTGAAACCGGTTGCCGCGCAAGCGGGACCGTGGGGGAAGCAAACCGGGACACGCCGCGAACTATCGTTCGAGAGAGCCGTGTCGATCGCCGATTCATCCGGACTACTCTAAATCAGTGCCGGTGTAACCGCGATCGTCCTGCGGTTCCACCGGTAACTCGGTACACCAGACCGTATCAGTCCTCGATCACGACGTTCTGTTCGTCGATGTCGATCACGTAGTCGCTCGACGTGTTCGAGGAATCGGGTGCCGATCCGACGTCGAAACTGACGTCGGAGTCCGCAGTTACGTCTTCCGCGATGTCTTCGAAGACGTCGTCGAGTTCGTCAGCGTTGTCGACGTTGACGTTTTCGCCACCGGTCTCGTCAGCCACGTACTCGAGGAGTTCTTCGTCGAGATCGTCGAACCCGAGCCCGATCGTGTAGATCGTCACGTCGAGATCGTTGGCATCGTGTTTTGCCAGATTCCTGGTTTTGGCGTCGTAGCTGGGATGACTGTTTTTCCCGTCGCTCAGGAGGATCATGACGCGATCGTTGCCCTCGTCGGATTTGTCTCGGTAATCGTCCAGTGCGAGTTCCATTCCCGAAGCGATGTTTGTTCCTCCGTATTCGTTTGCGGTTACGTTGTCCTCAACGCTGACAAGATCGCTACTTAGTTCGTGCAAGGTTTGCGTCGGGCCCAAGAGATCGGGCGCTGCAAACTCATAAACGCCGGCACGATCGCCATCCGATTCGTTTAGCATCCCGATGAAGTCCGTTGTCGCGTCGACGCGTTCGTGGTGGGGATCGTTCCACTCCATCGATCCCGATCGATCCAGGACGAACGTCACGTCCAGCGCGTTGCGGGAGCGTTCCTCGACGAGTTCGATCTCCCTGTTTGCCTCGGGGATCGGAACCGCCGTCCGGAGCGATCGATCGAACTGGACGTCGACGTCTCCGTCGAAGGTGGTTTCGCCGCCGATGGCCGCACCGGTGATTTCGACGTTATCGCCGACTTCGAGTTCACTCCCGGGAGCGTAGATCACGCCGTCGAAGTTGACTTCGTCTTCGTCCTCGATCGTGACCTTGGCATCGCTTCCTGCATAGATCCAGAGCGCATTGGCCCGATCGCCGTCCTCGATCGTCACGTTGCCGTCGATCGTGACGTCGTCGTTGGCGTAGATGTACGCGGAATCGTTTCCGTCGATTTCGAGGTCCGATAGCTCTACTGTTCCGTTGACGCCGGCGTGGACGTCGCCGCCGCTGGTATCGATCGCGTCGAGATCGGTCAGTTCGTCTCCGTAGTATAACCCGGCGTCGATGTTGCTCTGAGACTCGACGTCCTCGGCGTCACCGTTGCTCTCGAGGTACTCGAGATCCCCGACCGCCGCGTCGAGTTCGTCGTCGATCGCGTCGACCGACTCGAACGGGTCCGACATATTCGCGACGAGCACCTCTTCCTCGTCGCTCAGCCAGTAGACCGCCGTCTCACCGTCCTCGGTCGTGTTGATATACTCGTATCCACTGGGGGTATCGCCCTGTTCGAGGTCCGCAGCGTACGCGATCTGCGAGACGATCGGGTTCGCATCGTCGTCCACCCTGGTGAGTTCGTCGTTGATAACGGGAATGCCACTGATATCGGCGTCGTCGCCGAGCGAGAGGTCGTCGTCGACGACGAACAGGTCGTCGCTGATATTGGGATCGCCGTTGCGATCGTAGGCCGTCACGTTCGTGGTGACGTCGTGGTCGCCATCGACCCCCTCCGTGTGGAGGCCGCCGTACACCACCGGATCGATCCCGACGTGATCCGCGAACGCGTTGTCGCTGTCGATCGTCGCCACGACGGTAACGGACTCGGTTGCCGGATCGTGACAGACCTCGTTCTCGTCAGGGGCAGGGTTCTCGTCGCAGTCGACTGCGTCGAACTCCTCCTGCAGGAAGTCGTACCAGGCGTCGTGGTAACGCGTGTTCTCGACCGTCAGTTCGATCTCGTCGACGAAGCCGACTTCGTCGATCACGTCGCTGACGTTCGCCGAGTCCTCCACCGGCCGGTTGGTGACGGTGTGTTCGCCGCTCCCGGTAGTGCCCTGGAGGTTCGTCACCGAGAGGTCGATTCGTCCGACCGGTTCGCCGTCGTCGTTCGTTTCGGTGTAGTACCGGATGTCCGGCTTCGAGACGAGCGTCGTTCCGCTGTCCCCTTCGCGCCAGATGCCGCCGGCCTGGTGACCGAATCGGTTGCCTGCGCTGTCCTCGTACCGGAGCGTCCCCATCGTGATGTCGTCCAGCGTTTTCGGCTCGCTGTACCCGTTGGAGACGCTGATCGTGATCGTGCTGTTGTTCGATAGTTCGTACTCACCGTCCTCCTCGAGATACACTGACCCGCTCGAGTCGCTGTCCACCAGCGCCGTCCGCAGATCGTGATCGAACTGATGCATCAACTGTTCGCTTTGCTCGGCCGACGCCTGCGATTCGACCGAGTCGAGCGCCACCATGCCCGTAATTGCGATCAACGCGATCCCGACGAAGACCATGCCGAACAACAGTACGAGCCCCACCTGTGGACTGAACCCGCGATCGTGACCGGACGGCTGGATCTCTATCCTCCCCATTGAATGACTAAGATATAGATATTTGAAACACAAAAATTTATCCGAACTCGTCACACTTTTAGCAACTGGCGTTCGACGAGGACGTCGGGACGGTCGAGCCTGGCCCGCCGAAGAAAAACACTTGTATATCGGACGAGCCTAGCCATCGACTAGATGACGCGTACAGCCGAGAAGATCAACGCCCTCGTCAGCGAGGATTCCTCGATGGCAGCGGCCCTGGAGGCCATCCGCGATGAGGCCGACGAAAACGGCGGTGAGGTCGAGTGGGCCGACGTCCGCGACGACCTGACGAGCGGTCAGTGGGGCCGCCTGATCGAGAAGGGAGTACTGGTCGACGGGGACGAGGGATTCGAGATCGCCGATCGCGAGGCCTTCGACGAGGCGCTCGACGGCGACGGCGACGGCGGTGCCGGCGTTCCCGACGTCGAGGTCGACGAAGACACGAGCTGGTCGCAGTGGGACAAGACCGCCGCCCTGGGCTCGGTGCTGCTGATGGTCGGCTACTGGCTCGAGTCCGTCCGGGACACGGTCGGGAGTACGATCGATCTGGTGCTCGGACCGCTGGATACGGCGCTACCGTTTTACGCCGTTATTCTCTCCGTCGCGTTGCTGACGGGCCTGTACTCGACGTTGCTCCAGGCGAACCTGATGAACCCCGAGGTCATCGGCAAGTACCAGGAGCGCATGAAGGCGATGCAGGACAAGCAAAGCGATATCAAGGAACGCAAAGAGGAGGCCGAAGAGCGCGGCGCGAGCGACGCCGAGATCGAACGCCTCGAAAGCGAACTCGAGAAAGCACGCGAAGAGCAGATGGAGGCGATGGCGGAGAACCTCGGGATGTTCAAAGAGCAGTTCCGGCCGATGGTCTGGATCATGCTGTTTACCATCCCGCTGTTCCTCTGGATGTACTGGAAAATCAACGTCGGCGGGGTCGGTAACTCGACGGTCGTCATGCCGATCGTCGGCGAGACGACCTGGCGGTCCGGGCTGGTCGGTCCGATGCAGGCGTGGATCGTCTGGTACTTCCTCTGTTCGATGGGCTTTACCCAGCTGTTGCGCAAATCGCTGAACATCGACATGTCGCCGACCGGGGCGTAGCGCCTACGGACGCCGGCGACTCGGAATCCCGCGATCGTCGCCGTTCGCTCGACCTGTCCTCGCCCGCGGCCGTTCGCGGCGACTCGCCGAGGGAAACGTCACCCGATCAAAACCCATTTTACCCACCGCATCGGAGCAGGAATATGTTACTCACCGTCTCCGGCCCGCCGGGAAGCGGGAAGAGCACGACCGCGGAGTTGCTCGCCGACGCCTTCGATCTCGACCACGTCAGCGGCGGCGACATCTTCCGCGAACTGGCCGACGAACGCGGCTACACGCCGCTCGAGTTCAACAAACTCGCCGAGGAGAACGACGAGATCGATCGGGACCTCGATCTCCGACTGCGCGAGATCGCGATCGAGGAGGAGGACCTGGTGCTCGAGTCGCGACTCGCCGGCTGGCTGGCGGGCGAGCACGCCGACTTCCGGTTCTGGCTCGACGCGCCGGCGAACGTCCGCGGCGAGCGGATCGCCGAACGCGAGGAAAAGGATCCTGCGCGCGCGACCGAGGAGACGAAAGCGCGGGAGGCGAGCGAGGCCCAGCGATACCAGGAGTACTACGGCATCGACATCAGGGACCTGACGATCTACGATCTCTCGATCAATACGGCTCGCTGGGAGCCGGACGCGGTGCTCGACATGCTCGTCACGGCCGTCGGAGAGTACGAGGCCGCCGGTGACGAGGGGAAAGCACCCGTGACCGGCGTCGACTACCAGTTCTGATGACGTTGCGTGGCCCACCCGAGGAGCGATCGCCCGCGGAACTGCTCACCTTCGGCGTCGTCAACCTCGACAAACCGCCCGGTCCCTCCTCTCACCAGGTGAGCGGCTGGCTCCGGGACGCCGTCGCCGACACCCTCGCCGAACGCGACGTCGACGCGACGATCGACCAGGCGGCCCACGCCGGGACGCTCGACCCGAAGGTCACCGGCTGTCTCCCGGTCATGCTCGGCGACGCGACGCGGCTCGCGCAGGTCTTCCTCGAGGGGGCGAAGGAGTACGTTGCAGTGCTCGAGTGTCACGGCCCCGTGCCGGCCGACGCCGAATCCGTCATCGCGGCGTTCGAGGCCCCGATCTACCAGAAGCCGCCGCGCAAGAGCGCGGTCGCGCGTCGCTTGCGCGTGCGCGAGATTTACGATATCGACGTGCTCGAGACCGGCGATCGCCAGGTTCTCCTGCGAATCCGGTGTGAGAGCGGGACCTACGTCCGCAAACTCTGTCACGACCTCGGACTGGCGCTCGGGACCGGTGGCCACATGGGCCACCTGCGACGGACGATGACGGAACCGTTCGACGACACCGACCTCCACACGGCGGCCGAGTTCCTCGACGCGCTCGCCTTCTGGGTCGAGGACGACGATCCCGAACCGCTTCGGGAGGTCGTCTCGCCCGCCGAACGCATCCTCGAACCGATCCCCTCGATCGTGATCGCCGAAAGTGCCGCTCGCGAGGTCGCCACGGGTGCGCCCGTCTACGCCCCCGGCGTGCTCGACGTCGAGGAGCGGGCCGATCGCGGCGACCTCGTGGCCTGTTACACGCCCGACGGCGCGGCGGTCTGTCTCGGCGACCTGGTCGGCGATCCCGCCGACGAGAGCGGAACTGTGGTCGACCTCGAGCGGGTGCTGGTCTGACCCGTCCCGATCGCCGCACGCTCTTGCCGGGCCACCCTCGTCACACTGGGCTCGAGTTGGGACTATCTCACAGCATGTTTACCTGTTAACCTCACGTTCTTTGGACATATAATGATACTTTAGTAGTTAGTATGGGACAGAACATCACTCGTCGAACGGTACTCGAGCGATCAGGTGGCCTCGCCGCAGTTGGAACCGCGGCACTCGCGGGTTGTGTCACGGAGGACAGTAGCGACGACGACGGCGACCCGGACGACGAAACGATCCGGATCGGCGCGTTCCAGCCGACCTCGGCCGACCTCCAGTACTACGGCCAGACGTCCTTGCAGGGGTTCTACGGTGGGCTGGCGTACAAGTACGACGACATCGATCCGATCGACGGCCTCGACGTCGGCGAGTACACCGTCGACCCCGAGGCGGGGCCGACGTACGAAATCATCGTCGAGGACACGGCGTTCGATCCGGACACCGCACAGAGCGTCGCGCAGGACCTGGTGGTCGACGACGAGGTCGACGTGCTGTTCGGCGGCACGTCCTCGGACAGCGCGCGCCGCGTGATCGACACCGTCGTCTCGCAGTCGGACGTGCTGTACCTCTGTGGGCCGGCCGCTGACGGGGACATCACCACGTCCGACGAGTACTGTCACGAGCGGGTCTTCCGTGCGAGCGAGCACACCGCGATGGACGCTCGATCGGGCGCGACGTACGTCGCCGAGGAGATGGACGTCGAGAACGTCGCGATGTTCGGATCGGACAACTCGTTCGGCCGCGGTGGCGTCGAGAACTACACCGCGGTGTTCGAGGAGTACGACCACATCGAACTGCAAGAGCCCCGGTACACCGAGGCGGGGTACGCCGAGTTCGAGGGGCTCCTGGACGAGGCCGTCGCCAACGGTGCCGACGCCGTTGCCGGCGTCTATACGGCCGTGACGCTGCCGTCGTTCATCCCCACCGCGATGGACTACGACGTCGAAATCTTCGGCGGGTTCGCGGAGATGCTGACCATCAGCGCCCTCGGCGGGGCGATGCAACAGGCCCTCGGCGAGGACTTCACCGCCGAGGATATCGAAGACGCCGGACTCGGCCCGTTCACGACGCGGTATCACTGGAACCAGTTCGACAACCCGATCAACGACGCGTTCGTCGACATGACGATCGACGCCTACGACCAGGTTCCGGATCTCTTCCACTCGGGGACGTTCACCCTCGCCTCGGCGCTCGCCCAGGCGATCGACGAGTCCGGGTCGACGGCCACCGACGACCTCGTCGACGCGATGACGGGAATGACCGTCACGGACACGCCGAAAGGGGAGAACGGGTACGAGTTCCGGGAGGCGAACAACCAGGCGGCCTCGGAGATGGCGATCGCGTACCCGGTGCCGACGAGCGACGAGTGGGCCGACACCTGGGAGGCGAACATCATGCCCGGTGAACCGGTCCAGTACGTGTCGGCCGAGGACGCGATGGTGCCGGAAGACGACGTCGGTTGTAGCCTCTGATACCTTACCGATGTTGCTTTCGACGTCCGGACTGACGAAATCCTTCGGTGGCATCACCGCTGTCGACGGGGTCGAGTTCACGCTCGAGGAGGGCGAACTCTGCTCCGTGATCGGCCCGAACGGTGCGGGCAAGACCACGTTCTTCAACCTGATCACGGGCGAACTCGAACCCACGAGCGGCACGATCGAGTTCGACTCCACCAACGCGGAGGGAGTCGCCGACATCACGACGGCGGACCCGGCAACGACCGCGCGCCTGGGACTGCATCGATCGTACCAGATTACGAATATCTTCCCGACGCTCTCGGTCCTCGAGAACGTCAGGATCGCGGCCCAGGCACACCGCGGATCCGATTCGTGGCGGTTCTGGCGGAACGTCAACAGCTTCGACGACCACTTCGAGGAGGCACGCACGATCCTGGAACGGATCGGCCTCGCCGATGACGCCGACGTCGAGGCCCAGAACCTCAGTCACGGGGAAAAGCGGAGCCTCGAGATCGGGATCGCACTCGCCGGCGATCCGGATCTACTCTTGCTGGACGAACCGACCGCAGGCGTCTCCAGCGAGGACATCGGCCGTCTCACCGACCTCATCGAGAACATCGCGGCGGACCACTCGATCATGCTGATCGAACACAACATGGACATCGTGATGGACATCAGTGATCGGGTCGTCGTCCTCGACAACGGATCGCTAATCGCCGACGGCGAACCTGCGGCGATTCGCGACAGTGAGCGGGTCCAGCGGGCCTACCTCGGCGGCTACGAGGGCGACGATCGGAACGAAACGGCATCCGACGATAGCGAACCGGGGGTGGCGACCGGATGAGCTTCCTCGAACTCGAGGACGTCCACGCCTACTACGGGGAGAGTCACGTCCTCCAGGGGGTGACCCTCGACGTCGAGGAGAACGAAATCGTCGCGCTCATCGGCCGCAACGGGGTCGGCAAGACGACGACGCTGCGATCGATTCTCCAGCTCAACCCGCCCCGCGAGGGGACGGTTCGGTACCGGGGCGAGGACATCACCGGCAAGCACACGCACGAGGTCGCCGCCGACGGCATCGGCTGGGTCCCTGAGGAACGGCGGATGTTCGGCTACCTCACCGTCGAGGAGAACATCCGGGTGGCGGTTCCGTCCGACGGTGACTTCGAGGCCCAGCGCGACTACGTCTACTCGCTGTTTCCGGCGCTAGAGGAGTTCCGGGAGAACGAAGCCAGGAACTTGAGCGGCGGCCAACAGCAGATGCTGGCGATCGCACGCGGCATGGTCGGCAGGAACGACCTCCTGCTGGTCGACGAACCGAGCGAGGGGCTCGCCCCGATGATCGTCGACCAGGTCGTCGACGCCCTCGAGACGGCCTCCGAAGAAACGACGATGATCCTCGTCGAGCAGAACTTCCCGCTCGCCATGGACCTCGCGGACAGGTTCTACCTCATCGACCACGGAACGGTGGTCGAGTCGGGATCGACCGCGGGCGTCACAGCCGACGACGAACGGATACGGAGGTATCTGAGCGCATGAACTGGTCCAGTCCACGTCTTGCCGATCGAACCGACGCGACGAACACGGCTCTCGGCGGGGTGATGGGTCGATGACGATCGAACTGGCGACCGGGCTGCCGCTGGCGACCGACCTTCCGCTGGTAGTCGACGCACTCAGTCGGCTGTTCCAGCCCGATACGCTCGCCCGGATCCTCGTCGAGGGACTCGGCAAAGCCGCGGTGTACTTCGTTCTCGCCGTCGGGCTGACGCTCGTCTTCGGATTGATGGGCGTGCTCAACTTCTCCCACGGGGCGATGGCGATGCTCGGGGCCTACGTCGGTGGACTCCTCATGGTGCTCGCCGTCTCCGACGGGACGGGGACGGTCGCGAGAATTGCGTTCTTCTTCGTGGCCGTCGTCGCGGTATTCGCCGTGCTCACCGCGTTCGGGAGCACGATCGAGTACTCACTCATCCGACCGATCTACGATCGGACGCCGATGTACCAGATCCTCCTCACGTTCGGGATCGCGCTGATTCTGGAGGAGGTGACGCGGATCGTCGTGCTCGCCCGGGGGATCCAGCCGGATCCGCCGTGGTCCGCGGCGATGGCCACGGCACCGGCGCTGTTTACCGATCGGTACGACGTCCTGGGGGCGCCGATCCGCGGCCTCTACGCGTTCGAGATCGTCCTCGGGGTGCTCGCCGTCGCCGGCGTCTGGCTGTTCCTCAACAGGACGCTGTACGGGCTCTACATCCGGGCCGGCAGCGAGGACCCGGAGATGGTCGAAGCGCTCGGGATCGACGTGCGCCGCGCGTTTACGATCGTGTTCGGACTCGGAACGGGTCTCGCCGGAATCGGCGGCGTGTTCCTCATGTGGGACCCGCTCTGGGGGCCGAGCGCGTTGCTCGCCATCGACGTGTTGCTGTACGCGTTCGTCGTGGTGATCATCGGCGGCCTCGGCTCGTTCGAGGGGACCGTCGCCGCGTCGCTCCTGGTGGGGATCACCGATTCGTTCACGACCTGGTTGTTCTCGACGGGGATCGTGACGTTCACCGGGTTGCCGGCGCTCACGATATTCGGCCTGCTGGTCCTCATGCTGATACTCCGCCCTCAGGGACTCTACGGCGTCGAGGAGGTGGGTGGCCATTAGTCCCACTGATCCCGATCGCGACCGGGTCCCGGATGGCGGCGCCGACTCCGCGCTCGAGTCGCCGGCGGACGAAGACGACTCGATCGACGCCGGATCGACGGCACCCACGGATTCCAGCGACGAGAACTGGCTCGCGGCGTACACTCGCGATCACGCCGCGCACCTGCTGGTCGTCGCCGCCTTCGCGCTGTATCCGGTCGTCCTCGGCGTCCTCGATCGGACGCCGCTGGCGACCGAGGCGTCGTCGTTCCTGCCGGGGCTGACGGCCATGATCGTCGTCCTCTACATGGGCCTGTTCGCCATGAGCTTCGACTTCGTCAGCGGTTACACCGGTTACCTCTCGTTCGGCCACGCCGCGTTCTACGGGACCGGTGCCTACGTCGTCGTCCTCGCGGCGAACGGCAAGGTACCAGGGGTGCCCGCGGACACGCCGTTCATGGTGCTTCTCCTTCTGGCCGCCGTCCTGGCGTTCGTCGTCGCACTCGCGATCGGTGCCGTGTCGTTCCGGCTCAGCGGCGTCTACTTCGCGATGATCACTCTCGGGTTCGCCCAGGTGATCTACGAGTTCGTCCGGCACTGGGAGTACGTCGGTGCCAACCCCTCGGAGGGGGCGACGATCTCCCGCGTCGACGGACTCTCGATCGGCGTCCCGTACGTCGACTCGCTCAACGTCGCCGTCGGCCGTCTGGCCGGGGATAGCTTCGAGAACGTCCTCGGGATGGGCGTCGACGTCTCGGCGACGATGACGTCATACTACGCCCTCGGCGTCGTCGTCCTCGTCTGTTACTTTGCGATGCAGCGAATCCTTCACTCCCCGTTCGGGGCGGTGATGGTCGCGATCCGGGAGAACGAGGAACGGGCGAGAGCGATCGGCTACGACGTCTTCTGGTACAAGATGGCCGCGTTCTCGGCCAGCGGGTTCTTCGCCGGCATCGCCGGGGCGGTGTTCGCCGCCTATGCGCGCGGCGCGTCGCCGGACAACTCCTTCTACTTCCTCGTCACGGCGGACGCGCTGATCATGGCGATCATCGGCGGAATCGGGACGCTCGCCGGGCCGCTGTACGGCGCGCTGTTTCACGAGTGGCTCGAGGACATCCTCACGACCGAAAACGACGGGATCGCGACCTATCTCGAACAGTTGCTCCCCCAGGACGTCCTCACCACCGAGGTCGCCGGCATGACGCTCTCCGACTTCTTCGGAACGGTGCTCACCGGCCGCGCGCCGCTGTACCTGGGGATCATCTTCGTGCTGTTCGTCCTCTTCGTCCCCGACGGCCTGCTCGGCTCCGTCCGCAACCGGGTCGGCGGTCCAGTCGGCAAACGGCTCCCTGCCGTGCTCGATCGGTACCGCCGGTAAGCCGTTCTCTCTTTTGCGACCCGCGTTCTCTCGCCCGATCGGTCACGGCCCTGTACCGACCCGATGACGCTCGTCGCGAGCGGGTCCGGCCGTTCGGTCGACCACCCCGAAGCCCAGTCTCGAAACGACACGCTTAAACGGGAGACGACCATCGGTTCACGTGCGGGACCGTGGGGTAGTGGTATCCTCTGCGGATGGGGTCCGTAGGACCCGAGTTCAATTCTCGGCGGTCCCACTCGAAATTATCTAAGTGTTCAACTCTTAGCATCTCGTGCCCTCGAGACGGCCGAAAATCCAATTCTCGGTTTCGGTATATTACCACATGGTCGATACACTTCGCAGAGGTGGTCGGCGTGACGGCCGCGCCGTGGTCTTCTGGCGATCGACCGATGTGTCGTCACTGCGGAGCACACGTCACCGATCGATTCCGCCGGGTCTTCGGCGACGATCGCGATCGTGCCCACCGCTGTGGCGAGTGCGACTCCTACGCGCGACTGAGCCGCGGTTCTGCCGCCGGCGTCGACGTCGCGGTCCCGGATCCGGAGACGAGTCCCGGCCGCCACGGAGGTGAGGCCGATGCGTGACGGGTTGTTCGTGCCGGCGAATCGGCTGTACGATGTCGACTCGCGGACGCCCATAGCCCATCCGGCCCATCAGGCAACCGACGAGCAAATTCAGCAGGCGATCGAGAATCGAGAGCGAGAGATTCGAACTGATGGCGGTTGCTCTATCGGCGGTACCGAATGGAGCAAGAAAATACCGTCCGGAATTCCGTTTTCTGCTTACAGCGGGAGCGACCATTCGTGTCCACAGCTAGCACAACGGAAGCCCGCCGTTGCTATCCCATCAGCAACGTATTTTTCGAGTAATTCCCCCAGTCCTTCATCGCACTCCGGGCAACAAGCGTTCATTGGCGCCCGGTCTAGCGTTGAGCCCGGATTAATTCTAATCCCTACTCGTATAGGTATCCAAAATAATGAACGACCTTGCGATACTGTCCGGTCACTACACGCGGAAAATGAATATTCGTCTTCATATTCTGAGAACTCTACACGAAGCGAGGGGGTTCCCCGATGAGCCGACTCGTCGAATCCGACGAGTGCGATCGTTGCGGCGATCGCGTCGACGCGCTTCGCCGACTGTGTGCTGACTGTACGCGCGACGTCCGCGACGCGCGGGAGGGTCCGCTATGAGTTCGCGGACGTCGGAACTCGATAGTCCGAAGGCCAGCGGCGACGCGATCGAGGTTAAGATCGTCAAAGTGGTCGCCGAACTCGAGTACGTCGGTGACCGGACGGCTACTTGGCACGACGCGCGGACGTCGACGCTCCTCGAGCCGCAACGATCGCTGCCGTTCTACGGAATCGTCATCGTCGAGCCCGGAGTTCCAGTGGAAATCAAATGGTGCCAGATCGAGACGAGCAACGGGAATCGATCGACTCACGGTCGGTTCTACGTCAAGCAGGCCGCACACGAGCAACTGCTCGAGGCCGCTGGGATGTACCTGCTCGTGGTCTACTTACCGCGACCTGGACTCCCGCAGGTCGCGCGTGCGATCGTACACTGCAACGATCGTCGACGAACTCCTGGCCGGCCGCTGGTACGACGTCGGCGGTTCGCGTTCCGAAGAGGAGGTTGCGAAACTCGCGTGGACGCACGTAATCGATCACGAGCGGTGTCGATCCCGCGGTTACGGTGGGTGATCGTCGATGAGGGTGGACGGTCACGGTCCGGACACCGCTATTTACACGTACTCACGAAAGTCGGTGTTACCACACGGACAGTCGGGCCCCACCCCGATCGGCCGGGGCGTTCCGTCGGGCCAGACTCTCGCTGCGTACACGGACGCGCAGTTCTGGCAGACGAGAACGGTCCGGTCCAGTGTGTCTCCGTTTTTCATGGATCTATCGGTGGTCTCTCGAGACATAGCCGTCGTCCCTACCCACCTAGGTGTGGCTGGCTCCCCCACACCACAGA
This sequence comes from Halosolutus amylolyticus, assembly GCF_023566055.1. Lineage (NCBI taxonomy): Archaea > Methanobacteriati > Methanobacteriota > Halobacteria > Halobacteriales > Natrialbaceae > Halosolutus > Halosolutus amylolyticus. The sequence goes on from NZ_JALIQP010000004.1 coordinate 361,084, forward strand.
CCGGTGCTGGTCACGCGGACGGTGATCGGCGATGACGGTCCACACGACGTACTTCGGGCGGCTTCCAAGCTACGAGTCGTTCGATCAGGATGCAGTTTTCGGGGTTGTCCGCTATCCGAAGGGTTTCGTCGAGCGGATCACCGATCGGTACATCCCGGCAGTCGCGCCGCCAGATGATCTTCTCAATGCGTACAAGACCGTCGAGGCCGCCGCCGAGGAGAACGACGAACCCAACGCCGCGGCGATCACGTGGAATTCCGTCGACTTTGAGCGACGATATCTGGAGTACCTCGATCGGGACGGCCCCCAGATCGTCCTCGAGGAGTTAACCGATCGCGCTCGCGGGCGTGACGTCTGGCTGGTCTGTTGGGAGAAGGATGCCCGCTGGTGCCACCGGCGACTGCTCTCGAACGCGATCGTCGCCGACCTGGAGGACATCGAGATCGTCCATCACCCGGACCCGTCGACTATCCTGATCGACGACGGGAACAAGAGCGCGGACCCTGACGAGAGCGGCCCAACGCTTGCGGACTTCGCGACTGGTGAGGGTGCGCGATGATCCAGGTCGCGTCCACACCGCACGAAATCGAGGGCCGCTGGAAGTGGCCCGACTGGGACCGCGGGCCCTACGACGCGCTCTCGTCGGTGATGCTGGGGCCGCCGTTCGAGGGCTACCTCGAACTGAGCACCGAGGTCGCTGTTCAGACGAAAGGAGAGATGTGATCGCCGGGGGGTTGCACTGCTAGCTCCTTAGAAATTGACAGATGGGGCTGCTGAATACAGAGGATGTATCTCTCACAGCGGCGCCAGCCCGATACCCGCCGTCTGTACTCTATGAGAAGGACACCGGGACCTAAATCCGAGTCATCAATCCTGGAGAAAGCGATTGTACAACGAAGCGACGATGTATCCGCTGGAATACCCATCCAAGAACGCCCAGATAGCACCAATTACGAGCCCCGACCAGGTCTCACTGAAGCCACGATACATGTCTGCGAGTAGCTCTTCCCATCGTTTTCCCCATCCCACTCGAGCAGTTGTCCCAATACTTGCCACTGCACCAGCCCAGAATATTCCACACGCCAATCCGAGTGCATTCGGCGCTAATTGAGATGATTCCGAAATCGCTGTTTGGTGCGATGCTTGCATCGCCTCAGAATCCGATTTCTCCCTCGTGGTTCCTTTCCAGTTACTCATACTAACACCTCTCGAGCGGGGATAGCGGGACTATTTCGATCGGCCCATACCAGCACACGGCAACCCAGTATATAATACCATGACGACACTATCACGTAAATTACTGTCACCACGACAGTGCGGACCGGTGAACGATAACCCCGACACGGGACCATCTTCGAGGCCGCGATGGTCGACGCCCAGTGGGCGGCACTGCTCCTCCTCGTACTGTTCGTGTTGCTCTTGTTCGTCGCATCGACGTTCTTGCCACGGCAGATATCGGGAGACGACGAACGAACCGACCATCCCGAATCATCCAAAGGTTCAACACGTGAGACTTCTGAAACAGCCGTGAAGGACTAACCAAAACACCAAACCGGACACTTCGGATGCGAGCCGTCATTCTTTCGGTCGGTTCAGTGAGGTTCGAGAAACCCTATATGAAAACAGATCCGTCTATGAGGACGAGCGCTCCGTTCTCCAGCGGTCGATGACGTCGCCAATTGGTTCCTCGGGTTTCACGCCGCCAGCGTTCGCCGCGAGTCCCGTCGTTTCGAACATCTGCACAACCTCGGACTCCGCCCCCGCAAAACGGAGGTCGATTCCGCGTGAATCGAGTTTTTGCTCGAGTTTCTCCAACATTTGTGCGGCCCCGAAGTCGACCGTTGACGACGATGTGAGGTCGAAGACGACCAATTCGATAGTGGAGTCGCGTGTTGTGAGCCGTTCGAGAAGATCGGTTTGAACCGTATCTGCGTTCGCGTAGAACAGTTCAGCTTCGACGCGGTAGACGAACACGTCCGTGATAGTCGTTGCCGCCGGATACAAGTCGAGAGCGACGAAATTGTCCGCCCCGTCGATTCGACCGATTTCGTGTGTCAACGGACGGCTAACCCGAGAAATCGCGATCAGCAACGAGAGGACGACGCCGACGAAGACGCCCCAGAGCATCCCAACCGTAAGTACTCCGAGCAAGGCCGACATCGCGATGGCAAACTCACTCTTGCTCACGTGGTACAGTTGGCGGAGTGCGTTCGTATCGATAAGGCCCGTAACGGCGACGATAACGATCGCTGCGAGAATCGTTTCTGGGAGATTCGCGAATACGCCGGTGAGAAAGAGCAGGACGACGACGAGAACGAGAGCGATCACGGCGTTCGTGAGTTGCGTTTTGCCGCCGACAGCGTCGTTGAGCGCCGATCGAGACATACTTCCCCCGACGACGAATCCGCCACCGAAGCCAGCGGCGAGGTTGGCGACGCCGTCGGCCAACAGTTCCTGATTCGCATCGGTTCGGTAGTCGTGTCGTCTGGCAAACGTCTCGACTGCGCCGATGCCTTCGACGTACGAGAGAAGGAACAACGAAGCGGCGACAGGGACGAGGGTACCCAGCGTCGAGATACTGGGAATCGACGGAACCGTTAGCGATGGGAGACCGCTCGGAATTGATCCAACGATCTCGACACCGCGGGCCTGCAGATTCGTGACCGACATAAGCACGATCGAGAGAACGACGACGAGGAGTGCATTCGGGGCACGCGGCAAGTACTGTTCTCCGAGGACGAGCAACACGATGCCAGCAACACCAACGGCCAATGTCTCAGGGTTTGTCTCAGCGAGATGGGTTCCTGTGTACCATATCCGTCCAAAGAACGTTTCCCCGAAGAAAGCACCCGACGCGCTGCTCTCAATGCCGAATAGCTTGTTAAGTTGAGTCGACATGATGTACAACGCCGCCCCGGCGGAAAACCCCGTGAGAACCGACCCCGAGATAAAGTGGACGAGAAACCCCAACCGAAACGCCCACGCGATAACTGCGAAGACACCGACGAGGATTGTCGTAATTATGACAAGTGACGCGTATGTGGCGCTGTTTCCGCCAGCGACTGCTCCAACACCACTCGCGAGCAGGATCGCCAGCGCCGAGGTCGGTCCCACGATGACCTGCTGAGAGGTGCCAAGAAAAAGGTACGCGATAGCGGCCATCAACCCGGCGTACAAGCCAGTCTCCGGTGGCAAGTTTGCAAGCGATGCGTACGCCAACCCCTCCGGAATGACTGACGCTGCAACGGTGATTCCAGCAACGATGTCCAGACGGAGCCAGGACCTGTCGTACTGCGGAAACCACTCCAGCACCGGGAGCGTAGACGAAAACCGTCGGCTAATTCGTTCTTTTAGATGCTCTTTTGACACTAAAACTCACCTTTTGGTTTTGGTAACTCTCGTTGTTCGTAATTTCACTCGAGTGGCTCGGCCTCGGGGAACTGATAGCTCCCATTGAGAACCTCCTCACGTGGTCGGTAGAGTCGGACGATATAGCGCCATCCCTCCGGGGTGTAGAGGAAGTTCGGTTGATCGGGATCACCGCCGAGGTGTACTGTGACACTCCCGTCATCGTCCCGCTCTGCGGTCACGTTGTTAACCGAGTACGCGTCGTACTCGTTCTCCTCGAGCAACCAGTCGCTGCTGTAGACGGTGACCGACCAGAACGCGTCGACGGGGACGGTGTCCGGCTCGTCGACGGTGAGTGTGTACGGCGTTTCGCCGTCGTTCTGTTCGGGATACCGCATCACAAGTAACGACTCCCACTCAGGGAGTCCACCCACCCCGAACGCCGCGGAGCCGATGTAATGCTTGACGGGGTCGACCTCGTCGACGTCGCCATAGACGCCTCCTAAATCGTCCATCGTCTCTCCGACCGTGATGAGCGCCTCCTCGATTTCTTCGAACGATTCTTGATCCCAGTTGGGAATCTCGAACGTTCCCGACGATTGTTGACGTACCGTCGTTTCGTCTTGTAGTCTATGAACTTCGTTCACATCGTCCGGATCGTTCAGGTCGATAAACGTGCGCATGAGGGCACTGACGTACCGCGTTCCGATCTCATCCTGCGTCAACGTGTACTCGCCAGGATCGGAGAGAACCCCTTTCACGTACTGATCTTGGTTGGTGAGAACTATCGACTGGTATCGGTCACCGGTGTCCGGTTTCGTGATGGTAACCGGCTCGGTTAGGTCGAATATTCCCCACGAGTAAAGCACCTCATGGTTTGGTGCCTTGGGTTGGTTGACCTGCTCCTCTATGGGAGGAATATCTCGGTAGTGCTTGAACTCGCCGAACCCACCAATTTCGACATGTGATCCAAAGTAGTCATCCGCTTGGACGCGTAGGAAGTTCTCCCACGTCACTGGGATTGGCTCGTCATCCGCTGACGTCTCGCTTCCAGCCTCGTGAGTGTTCGCCTCCGATGAATGTTGACTGGCAGTAGCGCTGCCACCACCCAGCGCGAGCATTCCGGCAAGGCCCACCCCGCGAAGTGCGCTTCGGCGCGTTGCTCGCAGCAGTTCGAAGTTCGATTCTGGCGTCGTGTGGTTTGGTTCTTTGCCCATGACTCGTGTCTCTCTGAGTGGCCCACAGCAGTAGTGCGACCGACTCACACGCTCGCACTCCAGCAGCCCATATAATACAGTGACGATACCAGAGAATAATTTCATGACACGATGATCATAGCAGAGGGATGACTATCTCTGAATTCCTGATCAACTATCTGTACCTGTTATATTCGGACTAACGTTGGAGTTTCGTCGGTTTGGTATCTCTGCCCCACGAAAACCAGACACACCGTGGCCTCTCGCTCGACGGAGCCGTTTCTCGGGTGCCCCGTCAACCGTCGCCGCGCGCGGCTTCGAACGCCGCGATTGCGCGATCGCGGTACTCGCCGAGCTCGACGATGGGAGCGGGGTAGTCGGGCGCAATGGCGGCGCGTGTCTCGTCATCCAGCGTGGGCCACTCGTGGATGGCGTCGGTCGGTGCGTCCCGGAGTTCGGGGACGTGTTCCCTGACGTACTCGCCGTCCGGGTCGTACTTCTCGGCCTGGGTCGTGGGGTCAAGGATGCGGAAATCCGGCTGGGCGTTCGCTCCCGTCGAGGCAGCCCACTGCCAGCCGCCGGCGGCGTGGGCGGTGTCGTGGTCCGCAAGCTTTCGACGGTACCAGTCGTACCCCTCGCGCCAGTCGATCAGCAGGTCCTTCGTGAGGAACGAGGCGGTCACTATCCGGACGCGATTGTGAACCCACGCGTCGGCGCGCAACTGTCGCATCCCGGCGTCGACGAGCGGATATCCCGTCTCGCCGTCCTTCCACGCCCGGAGCCCCTCAGGATCATCGCGCCACTGGATTTCGTTCGGGTACTCGCGGTAATTCTCGGTAACTACGTCGGGACGCGCGTCGAGGATGTGCGCGTAGAATTCCCGCCAGGCGAGCCGTCGCCGAAACGCCTCGACCGACTCCCGGGCGTCCCCGTCGCTGGCGGCGGCCGCCGCGTCCTCAGTGGCTTCCCAGACCGTCCGGACGCCGACTGTCCCGAACTTCAGGTGCGGCGAAAGGCGCGAGGTCGACTCCCGGGCGGGGTATTCGCGGTCGTCCCCGTAGCGGTAGATCGTGTCCTCGCGGAAGTCGGCGAGTAGGTCGTGGGCGACGTCGGTGCCCGCTGGTTGCACGTCGGCTTCGGGATCGTCGAAGCCCAGCTCGGCGAGTGACGGGAGCGGGCCGGCGACACCGGAGGCCTCGCCGAGCCGCTCCTCGTCGAGGCTGTCGCGGGGGTCGACAACGTCACCACGAACCGGCGCGGCGACGGGGGCGGCCTTCTCCTGGGTGCGCCACTCCTGCCAGAAATTCGAGAAGACGGAGTGGTGGCTCCCGTCGTCCGTCGTGATGGTCTCTGGTTCGTGGAGGAGAGTGCCGCCGAACCGTTCGACGTCGACGCTGATGCCGGCGTCGGCGAGTGCCGCCGCGACCGCACGGTCGCGTTCGCCCGCCAGGCCGGAGTAGTCGCGGTTCCAGGTAACCGCATCGGCGTCGCAGGCCGTGGCGAGCTCGGGAAGCACCGCCCTTGGGTCGCCGCGAGCGAGGAGCAGTTCGCCGCCGCGCTCGCGGTACTGCTCGCGCAATGAATCGAGCGCATCGAGCAGGAACGCCACCACGGGCGGCGCGCCGTAAGTGAGTATCGTGGGATCGTGGACGAACACCGGGAGTAGGCGGCCGTCGCCCGCCAGCGCCGGGTTGTCGGTCACACGCAGGTCGCGGCGGTACCAGTGGAGTCGTACACCGGAGTTTTGGCGGGCGCTGGCGCCGCCCATCGCGAGCATTCCGGCGAGACCAGCCCCACGAAGTGCGTTTCGGCGGGTTGCTCGCAGCGGTTCGGCGTCCGATTCTGGCGTCGTCTGGGGTGGCTCGTTGCTCATGGCTCAGGCCTCTCTGAGTGGCCCACCGCAGCAGTTGCGACCCACTCACACGTTCGCACTCCACCCTTCCATATAATCCAGTGACGATACTCAAGAAGAATTTCATGGCGCGATGATAGTGGTAGATGGATGACTATCTCTGAATTCTCGATCGACTATCTGTACCTGTATTGAGCGATCATAAACATCAGCTCGTGCTGCATTCGCGCTCTGTATTCAGCACGGCTCTGCCAACATCACCGGTAGCTGATAGAAGTGCCAGTGTTAGATACGCACTTCTACGTAACAGTTGTTTCAGTCAACAGAAGGACTCACATACCCTCTAAGACTGCCGAAAAGCCGCTTCTCGATTTCGGTATCTCGCCACCTGACGAACAGTCTATTCGGGACGGTCCGCGTGACGATCGCGTCGAGGCTACGGATCGATCGCCCGGCCGAGATAGCTCTGGACGGGTACGAGCGCACCACTGCCAGAAGAGTGTGATCCGTCTTTCACGACCGATCGGGACAGGAGCAGGCTGTTACCGCTCCGTCGTCCCGGTATCGGGGTCCGTCTCGGATCGGAGCCGTGGTTTGAGCAGGTACGCTCCGATCCCCGTCCCGAAGACGAAAGCAATTACGGCCGAGACGACGATCCAGAGCAAGTCGGGGTGTTCGGCACCGGTGTGCAGCAGTGTCTCCATACGATCGCGTTCTCGTGGACTCCTTTTATATAACCCGATTCCGCTTATCCGATCTTTCGAGACGGGGTCGGTGAGCCCCGTCCCAGATCTGACCCCGAAGCGACGATCCCGACCGCACCGCGTGTCGTGGCCATGGACGAGGACGGTCCGATCGGCGTGGTGGCAAGCACGTAGCCCGACCCGCGGCGACGATCGACCGACGTCCCCGACAGTGCGGGATCGATCGGCGGGTCGGAATCGTCGATCGGGGCCTTTTTCGTCCCACCGATCGGACGGCCTGCCATGACGGTCGTCCTCGCGGGTGTCGGCGCGGATAGCACCAACCTCGGTGCGCTGGGGCCGCTGTACGACGATGGGCGCTTCGAGTACGTGCCGATCCCGGAGAAGACCCGGCGGACGACCGAATCAGAGACCCTCGGGTCGTGGGAGCTACGGGGCCGCGACGGAACGGCCGCCGACCTGACGACCCGGATCGAGCCACAGCCAGTCCGCGGCGAGGCCGCGACCGTCAGCGGCGCGGCGCTGGCCGACTGGCCCCTGCACCACGACCCCAATTTCGAGGCGCTGACCTACGGCGAACACCGGACGAGTGGCTACGTCTCGCGCCTCTCGGCCCTCGAACCCGGCGACGCCGTCGGCTTCTACGCCGGCCTGCGACGACCGGACGGCGATCGGGCCCACCGGTACCTCGTCGGCTACATGACCGTCGCCGACGTGACGGTGATCCGACCGGACGCTCCGGCCGCCGAGCGCCGCCGACTCCTCGACGCCCACCCCGAGAACGCGCACGCGAAACGGGCCGACGAGGGCGACCTCTACCTCGACAAACCGATCGTCATCGTCGACGGCCGCGAACCGGGCGGCCTGTTCGAGCGCCACCCCATCAGGCTCAGCGACTATTACGTGAAAGCGGGCAACGAGCGCCCCCAGTACTACCTCCGGGACGAAATCGCGTCGGCGTTCGCGGTCGCGGCCGGCGGCCGGAACATGATGTACAAGCCCGCCTACCGGTGTGAACTGTCCGGTGCCGCGTTCCGGGACCTGATCGGTCTTCCCGGCGGACGGGCGAGTCCCGACCTCGATTCGCCCTCGACCTCCGCGTAAGTCGGGGTGTCGTCCCTCCGCCCGACGAACAGTCCGTCTTCTCGACACGGGTCACGCCGCGATGCCGGATCGATCGAATTGATAAGGAGATGGGACGAACCACCTATCAGTGACGGACGAACGGACCCGCCGGCACGATCGCGTCACGTCCCATCCGACGCCTGGTGCCGGAAACTCCCTCGCAGAGTGGACGCGTGCGCGGCATCCGCTGCGGGTCGCGATCAACTACGTGATCGTCTGGCTCGTCCGGATTTCCCCGAGTCTGCGGCTGAAACGCTGGCTCCTGCGCCGGATCGGCGTCACGGTCGGCCCGGGGGTCTCCTGGGGGCTCGAGGCGACGCCGGACGTCTTCTGGCCCGATCTGATCACCGTCGAACGCGAGGCGATCGTCGGGTACGACGCGACGATCCTCTGCCACGAGTTCCTCCAGGACGAGTACCGGACCGGCGAGGTGGTCGTCGGCGAACGGGCCATGATCGGGGCCGGCGCGATCGTCCTCCCGGGCGTCGTGATCGGCGAGGGTGCGAGCGTCGCGGCGAACTCGCTGGTGACCCAGGACGTCGCCCCCGGGGAGACGGTCGGGGGGGTTCCGGCCCGCCCGATGAACAGCGACGCGATCGGCGACGGCGATCCAGAGTCCGACGCCGCGGCGTGACGCCGGTCGCGGACCCGTCCCGGTCCGCCGATTCGATCGGCAGGCGTCGATTCAGAACAATTATGATTTTCTGAAAGAATCACCGGTGCATGGCCTACTGTCGCGACTGTGACGAGACGTTCGACCGGGGGTCGACGTACTGCCCGAGGTGTGGGTCACCGCTGGTCGAAACGGAATCGGCTCCGGACTCGATCGACGACGGGGCGGAGTCGTCGGGGCGCTGGTTCGAGGACGATGCGACGGGCTCGACGGGTGGCTGGGCGGAAGCCGACGACGCGGACGGGTGGGGCGGAGACGACGAGTCGTCAGCGGCGGGTGGGTGGTCCGATGGCGGCACGGGATCGGCCCGCGGCCGATCCGGCGAGGACGTGCCTGAACGCCGGGGAGCCGAAGACACGACCAGCGGCGGGACCACGACCGCTGCTGCACACCACGAGACGTGTTCTCGTGATCGGAACCGGGACCCGGCGAATCCGGAGCCAGCATCGTCGACGACGTCAGGGCCACGGTTTCACGAGTCGGGTCTGGTTTCGGTTGGCATCACGTTTCCACTCGGCAAGAGCGGCAAACCCCTGCTCATCGATACCGTGATGTCGGTGGTCTACTTCCTGATCGTGCCGCTGCTGTTCTCCTTCGGGTACTCGTTCCGGATCGGTCGGGCCGCCGCACGCGGGGATGCGGATCCGCCCTCGTTCGACGACCTGGGCGGGCTGGCCAGAGACGGTGCCGTCCTCCTGGGGATCACGCTCGCCGTGGTCGTCGCGTTCGTGTTCGCCTCCGTCGTCGCCGGTGCCGTCGGCGATGCCATCGCCGACACACCGCTGTCCGGGGCGTTCGACCTCGTGGTCGTTTTCGGCACGTTCGCCGGACTCTATTTCGCGGGCGCGATCGTCCCGGTCCTGATCGGCACCGGTAGCCCCCGCGAGACGGTCTTCGAGTACCAGTTCGTCACGTTCGCCCTCACGCGACACTATCTGCTGGGGATCGTGGCGACGATCCTGTTCGCGATGTTCGGCTACGTCGCGTTTTTCGTCGCCGCCTTCGTCCTCTTCCTTTCGATCTTCGGGATCGTGCTCCTGATTCCACTGCTGATCGTGTTCCCGGTCTACCTCGTGAACGCGCTGTTCGTCGTCTGGGGGTACGTCTACAACCGGGCGGCAAAAGCGGGTGACGTCGAGTCAGTCCTCCCCGGGGAATCGCTGGGGATGACCTGACCCGATCGGGAACCGCGTCGCTGAGGCACGAAACGAAGCGGAGAACGTCGACACGTCCGATCGTCGGTTCGGGGCCAGGTATCTACAGCGACGACCAGGACTTGCGGGCCGCGTTCAGGGACGTGATGTCGGCGATCCATCGCGCGGCGATCATCTTCTTCAGGTTCTGGGCCGCGAAGCCGCCGAAGGTGTCGACGGGCAGGGAGACGCCGAAGGCCGGTTTGATCTCGTGAGCGACGGCCTTGTCGCCGACGGAGACGACCGTCCCCTTGTTCTCGTACTCCCAGGTCTTCAGCGGCCGGCCCTCGATCGCGCGGGCGATGTTCTCGCCGACGAGTTCCGCGGCCTGCCAGGCGGCCTGTGCCGTCGGCGGTGCGGGCTGGTCGCCCTGGTCGATGATCGCCGAGTCGCCGATCGCGAACACGCGCTCGTCGGAGGTCTGGAACGTGGCGTCGGCGTGGACGCGATTGTGCTCCTTTTCGACCTCGGCGTCGTCGAGTGCGTCGCGGCCCGTGATCCCGCCGGTCCAGACGAGGACGTCGTACTCGAGCGGGTCGCCCTCGTCGAACTCGATGGCCTCGTCGTTCGCTTCGGTGATCGGGTCGTCCGTGTGGATCTGGACGCCGGCCTCCTCCAGGAGGTCGCGAAGCGCCTGCTGGATCTCCGGATCGTTGCCCGGGAAGATCTCCTCGAGTGCCTCGACGAGGTGAATCTCGATCGGGGCACGGTTGTTGTCGCGGAACTCCGCGATTTCGCCGGCCGTCTGGATGCCGGAGAGCCCGGCACCGCCGATGACGACCTGTGCCGGATCGCCCCGCGTGGCCTCCTTGCTCGCGGCCGTGACGGCCTCGTTGATCTCGAGGGCGTCGTCGAGGCACTTCAGCGTCAGCGAGTGCTCCTCCAGTCCGGGGATGCCGTAGTAGGCGGTCTTCGTCCCGAGTCCGACCAGCACGTAGTCGTACTCGACGTCTTCCTCGTCGGCGAGTTCGACGACGCGTTCGTCGGTGTCGAGGCCGGCCACCTCAGCCTGAATGAACTGGGTCGACGGATCGGCGATGTCTTCGACGGGGAACGTGATGTCCGATCGGACGTCGGGGTCGCGGATCACGCGATGGGACTCGTGGAGAACGAGGTGATAGTCGACGTCGGCGATCCACGTTAGCCGCGCGTTGCCCCCGAGCTCCGACTGGAGCGTTTTGATCGCACCGGCACCGGCGTATCCGGCCCCGAGCACGACGACGTTTTCAGTCATACCCGACAGTCAGCAACACTCCGATACAAAGGTGTTGAAACAGGAACCAGCGTGTGTCGTGTTCTCACCTGTCGAATCAGGTCGTACTTGCTCGTTCTAGAGGATCCGCTTGCCGAACGCGCTCGCGGTGAGTTCCGCCGCGAGCGTCGCCGTCTCGTTCGCCTCGTCGAGGATGGGGTTGACCTCGACGACGTCCATCGATCGGAGCACGCCGTCGCGCTCGTGGCGCCTCGAAACGGTCTCGAGCGCGGAGTGTGCCTCCCGATAGGTGACTCCCCCGCGGACGGGCGTCCCGACGCCGGGGGCGGCCTTCGGATCGAGCCAGTCGAGGTCGAGGCTGACGTGGATGCCGTCGGTTCCGTCGGTCGCGACAGCGAGGGCGTCCTCGACGACGGACGTCATGCCCCGCTGGTCGATGTCGGCCATCGTGAACGCCGTCATCTCGCTCTCGCGGACCAGTTCGCGTTCGCGCTCGTCGATGCTCCGGAGGCCGACGTAGGCGATCGATTCCTCGCGGATGCCCGGGGCCCGCGCCCAGTCCATCTCGCCGAAGACGCCACGGCCCAGCGCCGCGGCGAGTGGCATCCCGTGGACGTTCCCGCTGGGTGACGTGCCGGGCGTGTTGAGGTCCGCGTGGGCGTCGAACCAGATCGCGCCGAGATCGCTATTGCGCGAGGAACCGTGCATCGATCCGATCGCGACGGCGTGGTCACCGCCCAGCACCAGCGGGAACGTCCCGTCGGCGATCGTGTCCGCGACCTCGTCGCCCAGTCGCCGACAGACGTCCGCTATTTCCCGGAGGAACTTCGCGTTCCCCCGACTCGGCTGGTCGGCGTCGGGGTCGCGCTCCTCCGCCCGCGGCATCAGCAGGTCGCCGCCGTCGATCGGGTCGACGCCTGCCTCCTCGAGTCCGTCTGCCAGCCCCGCATAGCGGATCGCGGACGGTCCCATGTCGACGCCACGTCGATTCGCGCCGTAGTCCATCGGCGCACCGATGATTCGAACGGTCTCTCCCATACTGGTCGTACGATGGAGGGGGGTTTGATCGTGGCGATTTCCGGCATCGACGGCGACAGATTTAGGGTTAGACCGCTCTAATTCCGGGTACGATGATGCTGAGCGACGTGATGGAGGACTACCTGAAAGCCATCTACCAGCTCCAGCGGTCCACCGACGACCGGATCAAGACCTCGGCGATCGCCGAGGAGTTGGACGTCACGTCGCCGACCGTCACCAGTATGATCGACAAACTCGAGGATCGGGGACTCGTCGACCGCGAGAAGTATCGCGGGGTCACGCTCACGGCGGAGGGGGAGACGGTCGCACTCGAGGTCGTTCGCCACCACCGCCTGCTCGAGGCCTACCTGACCGAACACCTGGACTACGACTGGTCGGAGGTCCACGAGGAAGCCGATCGGCTCGAACATCACATCAGCGAGGACTTCGAGGCCCGCGTCGCCGACGCCCTCGACGAACCGGAGGTCGATCCACACGGCTCGCCGATCCCGGGGGCCGACCTCGAACCGCCCGAGCGTCCCGCCGGCGACTCGATCACGGCGTTCTCCGAGGGCGACACCGTGATCGTCGAGGAAGTCGCCGATCGGGATCCCGAGATGCTCTCGTATCTCGCCGAGCACGGCGTCGAACCCGGCGTCGAACTCGAGATCGTCGAAATCGCCCCGTTCGGGATGGTGACGGCGCGATCTGAGGGTCACGACGACGTCTCCCTCCCCGAAACTGTCGCCCACCAGGTTCGGGTCGTCGCACCCGCACAGGCCGAACCGTAGCAACGCGATCGAGGGAAACCACGTCACTGACCCGCGCAGTGACGCGGCGCACCACCGGCTGATCCGTGGACAAGATACTTAGTTAGACGCATCTAATCCAGGTGTAATGAGGCGTCGATTCCCACGACGTGGAGGTGTGCGTCCGCGATGAGTCGCTCCTTCTCGTCGGCGATCCCCCGGCCGCTGCTCGCGATCGGACCGCTGGTCGTCCTCCTGACCGTATTCGGTCTGCTCGCGCTGACCACGCCGTTCGGGACGATCGATGCCCAGGGTGCGACGACCGGCGAGGTCCTCCTGACCGTGACGATCATCGGCGCGATCGCGGGGATCATTCCGGTCGCAATCGGGATGCTGTGGTTTCCGTTCCTGCGCGACCTCGACCCGCGCTACCTGCACGCGTTCCTCGCGCTCGCGGCCGGCGTGCTCGCGTTCATCGCCATCGAGATGACTCGCGACGTCGTCGCGTACACCGCGGCGGTCGACCGGACGGCCCTCGCCGCCGCGCTCGCCGTCGGCGGCGTCGGTGCGACCTTCGCCGTCATGTACGCCGCGAGCGCGTGGCGACAGCGGACGATGGCGTCGACGGAGAAGAGCGGACTCGCGATCGCGTACCTCGTCGCGCTCGCGCTCGGCCTCCACAGCGTCGGCGAAGGGCTCGGGATCGGTACCGCCTTCGTGCAGGGCGACTCGACGCTCGTCGCGGTCCTCGTCCTCGCGTTCGTGCTCCACAACGTGATGGAGGGGCCGACCGTCGTGGCCGCGGTCGCCCGCGACGCGGAGACGCCACCGGTCCGCCACTTCGCCGCGATGGGTGCCCTCGCCGGCGGCCCCGTGATCGTCGGGGGCTGGCTCGGTAGTCTCGCACAGTCAGCCCTGCTCGCGGTGCTGTCGTTCGCGATCGCGATCGGGGCCATCCTGCAGGTGCTCATCGAGGTCGGGGACCTCATCCGATTCGACGCCGGGGCCGTCCTCACCCGGGCCAACGCCACGACCTTCGTCGCGGGGTTCGTACTCATGTTCCTCCTCGAAGACGTCGTCGGGGACCTCGTCGTCGAGGGCTGGCTCGCGCCGGTCTGAGACCGACGGCGAGCGGACGGTCGCTACAGTAGCCACTGGAAGTCAGTGCACACCCGATCGCACTGTCCGCGATTCTCGCTCGCTTCGCTCGCTCCGAACCGCGCTCTCGACGTGGAAGGGTTTCAGTGACTACGATCCATCGTCTCCCGAGAGAGAAGAGAAACTCCTTACTACTCCCGATATCAACGACAAAATCGTAGTGAAACGCCCGTCCTCACCCGTCGGGTTTAAGGAAATCAATTACGAAGAATTCAGTATGTCATCCATCGAACTCACCCCGAGCCAGAAGAAAATCCTCCGCGCATTAACGAACCTCCACAAGGAGTCCGAAGACGCGATCAAGGGGGAAGACATCGCCGAGCAGGTCGATCGCAACCCCGGCACCATCCGGAACCAGATGCAGAGTCTCAAGGCCTTGCAACTGGTCGAAGGGGTACCCGGACCGAAGGGTGGCTACAAACCCACTGCCGCGGCCTACGAGGCCCTCGAGATCCAGCAGATGGACGATCCGGCCTCGGTTCCGCTCGAGCACGAGGGTGAGCCGGTCGAGGACGTCATCGTCGAGGAGATCGACCTCTCGAGCGTCCACCACCCGGAACTCTGTCGCGCCGAGGTCCACATCCAGGGCGCACTCGACGGGATCTCGGAGGGTGATTCGGTGACGGTCGGTCCGACCCCGCTATCGAAACTCGTCGTCAAGGGCTCGCTCGACGGCAAAGACGACACCAACAACATCCTCATCCTGCGCATCGACGACATGCTCGCGCCCGCAGAAGAGCCCGAGCACTGATACGGATTGCTGTAACGATGTACCGGCGCAACCGCGATCCGGGCGGCGGTTGCGCCGGAAATGACTTACAGTAAATCGTATGAGTCGTCGCGTACTTCCTCGATCGCCACGCGCTCGATAGCGCGCCGAACCCGACGGTGTGGCCGGGTTTTGCGTCTCGAAAAACTGATCGATCTGCCCGCTTCGATCCTCAGTTCTCTTCGGACTCGTCGTCCGTCGCGTCCGCCGCGGCCGCCGGGATCTCGTCGACGCTCGCGACCGCGTCGCCCTCCTCGACGTCCATCACGATCACGCCCATGGTGTTGCGCCCGACCGTCGAAATTTCGTCGACCCGCGTGCGAACGATCTGTCCCCGTTCGCTCATCATCACGAGTTGATCGTCGTCGGAGACGGCCTTGACGGCCGTGACGGGGCCGTTCCGATCGCCCGTCTTGATGTCGATCAGCCCCTTGCCGTACCGGGACTGCCTGCTGTACTCCGAGAGGCGGGTCCGCTTGCCGTACCCGTTCCGGGTTACGGTCAGCAAGGCCTTGTCGTCGTCCTCATCCGTCGCGACCAGGCCGGCGACGGCGTCGTCCCCCTCGAGTTTGATCCCGTTGACGCCGCGGGCGTTGCGGCCCATCGCGCGGACTTCGTCCTCGTCGAAGCGGATCGTCATCCCGTGTTCGGTCGCGATGACGAGATCCTTCGAGCCGTCGGTCACCTCGACGTCGACCAGTTCGTCGCCCGCTTCGAGGTCGGCCGCGATGATCCCGGTCGATCGGATGTTGTCGAACTCGTCGCCGGCGGTTCGCTTGACGTAGCCGTTCCGGGTGACCATTGTCACGTACTCGCCGTCGCCGAAGGCGTCGGTGTCGACGATCGCCGTGATGTCTTCGCCCGGATCGAGATCGAGGATGTTGACTGCCGATTTGCCGCGAGCGGTGCGGCCCATCTCCGGGATCTCGTAGGTCTTCAGCTGGTAGACCTGGCCGTGGTTGGTAAAGCACAGCAGGTAATCGTGGGTGTTGGCCCGGAACACCGTCGCGACGCGATCGTCCTCCTTGACGTCCGCGCCGATGATGCCTTTCCCGCCGCGACCCTGGGGGTCGAACTGCTCGATCGGCATCCGCTTGACGTAGTCGTCCTCGGTCATGACGACGAACACCTCCTCCTCGGGGATCAGGTCCTCGTGGGTGACCGTTCCCTGGTCCTCGACGATCGAGGTGCGCCGATCGTCGGCGTACTCGTCTTTGATCTCCCGGAGTTCGTCCTTGATGACGCCGAGCAGTTCCGCTTCGCTCTCCAGGATGGTCGTCAGGCGTTCGATCTCGGCCTGGACCGCCTCGTACTCGTCCTCGATCTCGGCGGCCTCCATCGAGGTGAGGCTCCCGAGTTGCATCCGGACGATGTGGTCGGCCTGGTCCGTCGAGAAGTCGTAGACCTCCTGTAAGGCCTCCTTCGCGTCCGATCGCGTCTCGCTGTTGCGGATCAGGTCGACGACGTCCTCGGCGTTCTCGACGGCGGTCAGCCGGCCTTCGAGGATGTGTGCGCGGTCCTCGGCCTCCTCGAGGTCGTACTCGCTTCGCCGGCGGACGACCTCCCGCCGGTGGGCGACGTACTCTTCTAAGGTCTCTTTCAGCGAGAGGACCCGCGGCTGTCCGTCGACCAGCGCGAGGTTGATGACGCCGAACGTGCGCTCCAGGTGGTTCTCGAGCAGGCGGTTCTTGACGACCTCGGTGTTTGCCCCCCGCTTGAGTTCGACGACGATGCGGACGCCGTCGCGATCGGACTCGTCGCGCAGGTCGGAGATGCCATCGATCTCTCCCTCGTTGACGTCCTCGGCGATGCGCTCGACCAGCCGGGCCTTGTTGGCCTGGTAGGGGAGTTCGGTGATGACGATCCGCTCGCGGCCCGACTTCCACTCCTCGACCTCGAACTCGGCGCGCACGCGAACCCGCCCGCGGCCGGTCTTGTACGCCGAGTAGATTGCGTCGCGGCCGACGATGTTGGCGCCGGTCGGGAAGTCCGGCCCCTTGACGTGCTCCATCAGGTCCTCGACCGTCGCGTCGGGGTCGTCGATGAGTTCGATCGTCGCGTCGATGACCTCGCCCAGGTTGTGCGGCGGGATGTTCGTCGACATCCCGACGGCGATCCCCGACGAACCGTTCACCAGCAGGTTCGGGAACGCCGACGGGAGCACGTCGGGTTCCTGCAGGCGATCGTCGTAGTTCGCGGAGAAGTCGACGGTGTCCTTGTCGATGTCCTCCAGCAGTTCCTCGGCGATCGGAGCCATCCGGGCCTCGGTGTACCGCTGGGCGGCCGGCGGATCGCCGTCCATCGAACCGAAGTTCCCCTGGCCGTCCACGAGTGGGTAGCGCATCGAGAACGGCTGGGCCATCCGCACCAGCGCGTCGTAGATGGCGCTGTCCCCGTGTGGGTGGTAGTCACCCATCGTCTCCCCGACGATCGAGGAGGACTTCCGGTGCGACGAGCCCGAGGTGACGCCCATCTCGTGCATCGCGTACAGGATGCGCCGGTGGACCGGCTTCAGGCCGTCCTCGACGCGCGGGAGCGCACGACCCGCGATGACGCTCATCGCGTAGTCGATGTACGACTGTTCCATCTCGTCCTCGATGCGGACGTTCTCTACCGCTCGTGCCTCTACGTCGGTCGGATCGGGTACGTCTGAACTCATGTAGTCACCTCACCACGTCGCTTAGATATCGATCCACTCCGCTTCCGGAGCGTTCTCCTTGATAAACTGTTTGCGCGGTTCGACGGCGTCGCCCATCAGGACGGAGAACATCTTGTCCGCCGCGGCCGCGTCCTCGATCGTGATCTGCTTCAAGATGCGGTTGTCGGGGTTCATCGTCGTCTCCCAGAGCTGTTCGGGGTTCATCTCGCCGAGCCCCTTGAACCGCTGGACCTGCGAGGGGTTGCCGTTGCACTTCTCCTCGACGATTTCGTCGCGTTCGGCGTCGGTCATCGCGTCGTACGTGTTCCCGCGATACCGGATGCGGTACAGCGGCGGCTGGGTGGCGTAGACGTAGCCGCCCTCCAGCAGCGGCCGCATGTGCCGGTAGAAGAACGTCAGCAGGAGCGTCCGGATGTGTGCCCCGTCGACGTCGGCGTCCGTCGCCATGATGATCTTCTTGTACCGGACGTCCTCGATGTCGAACTCGTCGCCGATCCCCGCGCCGATCGCGGTGATCATGTTCCGGATCTCGTCGTTCTCCAGGATGCGATCGAGCCGGTGTTTCTCGACGTTGAGGATCTTCCCCTTGATGGGGAGGACGGCCTGGAACTCCGGATTCCGGGCCTGCTTCGCGCTCCCGCCCGCGGAGTCACCCTCCGCGATGAACAGTTCGGCCTCGTCGGGATCCTTGGTCTGGCAGTCGGCCAGTTTCCCCGGGAGCGAGGTCGACTCGAGCGCGGACTTGCGGCGTGTCAGTTCTTCTGCCTTCTGGGCCGCCTTGCGAGCCTTGGCCGCCTCTTCGGCCTTGGCGACGATCGCCTCGGCGGTGTCGGGGTGTTCCTCGAAGTAGGTGCCCAGGCCCTCGTGCATGGCGCTCTCGACGATGCCACGTACTTCCGAGTTGCCGAGTTTGGTCTTCGTCTGGCCCTCGAACTGCGGGTCGGGGTGTTTGATGGAGATGACTGCCGTCAGTCCCTCGCGGATGTCCTCGCCCTTGAGGTTCTCGTCGAGATCCGACAGCAGGTCGTTCTCGTCGGCGTAGTCGTTGACGACGCGCGTGAGCGCGGTCTTGAACCCGGTCAGGTGAGTCCCGCCCTCGCGCGTGTTGATGTTGTTCGCGAAGGCGTGGATCGACCCCTGGAGTTCCTCGGTGGCCTGCATCGCCACCTCGACCTCGATGTTCTGCTCGCTGTCGGCGAAGTAGATGACGTCCGCGTGCATCGCCGAGCGGGTCTCGTTCAGGTACTCGACGAACTCGCGGATCCCGCCCTCGTACTGGTAGGTATCGGCGACGAACTCGCCCTCCTCGTCCGTCTCGCGCTCGTCGCGGAGGGTGATGCGGACGCCCGAGTTGAGGAAGGCCAGTTCCCGGAGCCGGTTCGACAGCGTCGAGAAGGCGAAGTCGTTCCCCTCGAAGATGCTCTCGTCGGGCCAGAACCGGATCTCCGTGCCGGTCACCTCGTCGGCCTCCATGTCGCGGACCCGCTCCATGTCGCCGACGGGTTCGCCCGCCTCGAACGCGTGCTGGAAGACGCCACCGTCGCGTTTGACCTCGGCCTCGAGCCGTTCGGAGAGGGCGTTGACGACGCTCACGCCGACCCCGTGGAGGCCGCCGGAGACCTGGTAGGACTTGTTGTCGAACTTCCCGCCGGCGTGGAGGACGGTCAGAATGACCTCGAGGGCGGGGCGATCGTACTCCTCGTGGGTGTCGACGGGGATGCCGCGTCCGTCGTCCGACACGCTCACAGATCCGTCGTCGTGGATCGTAACGGCGATCTCGTCACAGTAGCCTGCCAGCGCTTCGTCGATCGAGTTGTCCACCACTTCGTAGACGAGATGGTGGAGCCCTCGAGAATCGGTAGAGCCGATGTACATCGCCGGCCGTTTTCGCACGGCCTCCAGGCCTTCGAGGACCTGGATCTGTCCGGCGCCGTACTCGCTTTCCTGGGACATGTAAAACCTGTCTGTGGGTAGCGCCCGGCCCCTTATAAAGCTTCACGTACGCGCGCGAGCGCGAGACTGCCGAGCGGCGTGAGCTACGGATACGACCGAACGCATCCGAGCACTGCCGGGGGATCGTGTGCAACGGCCACGTCGCCGAGAACCGTCCGCGAGCATCGCACCTGATCGGCGATCTACCAGTCGTCTGGGACTGGCGCGTACTCGACCGTTCCGTTCGTATACCCTCCCAAACACAGCCGTCAGGGACTGAAACGCACGGAGACAGACAACGGGTTTGCTGCAACGGCTTGCACCTGCGACGAATTGATAGGCTGCTTTCACACGACGGCTTTGAACTCACGCATTGGCGAGACCCAGAGACAGGCGAGGCGAACCAGCCGACGTATCGCTGTCCCTCGATCGAACAGCGAGACGGGCGACACTCCGTTTGGACCGGGGACGACAGCGTTCGTCTCCGGGGTATACGACACATGTCAGGACAATTCGATCGAACCGACGAACCGGAATCGCAGACGACCACTCCACCTCGTTCGTCTGGGGGCGACACGCCGGTCGACCCTGGAACAGTCGAACCCACGATCGACGCTCACGGACGTACCGACGAGCGGAGTCGCTGGCTCACCCGGGGCCGCTGGGTCACTCGTCGAGGTGAGCAGGCATGAGTGAACGGTCCGCGACGTCTTCCGAGATCGTCCAGGCGGTTCCCGGCGGCGAAGCGATCCACGACGCACTCTACCGGTACGGGCTCGGCGTCCTGTTCGCCGCGAACGTCTTCGGTGCCGGTTCCGTGTACATCCTCGCCGATACGGGGGCGAACTTCGCGTTTTCCCTGCTGTGGGTGCTCCCGCTCGCCTTCCTGATCGACATCGCACTGCACGACATGAGCGCCCGCCTCGCCGTCGCAAACGAACCGCTCGCGGACTACATCGTCGATCGACTCCCGATCGGTGGAACCGGGGTCGTCGTCTCGATGTCGCTGATGTCCGCGCTGTGGGCCGTGTCGAACTACGCCGTCGCGGGCGCGGCACTGGCCTGGCTCGTCCCGGTGTTCGACGACGTGATCGTCGGGATCGTTCTCGCCGCCGGCGCGGGCATCGCCATCGTCCAGCTCAAGGTCTACGACCGGGTCGAAGCGGCGATCGCGGCCGCAGTCTTCGCCGTCTTCGGCTCGTACGGCCTGCTCCTGGCCGGACTGGACGTGCCGTGGCAGTCGGTCGCCGCCGGGCTCCAGCCGATGCTCGAGAGCGAGATCGGCTACCTCACCGCGGTCATCGCCCTGCTCGGGACGACCGTCTACTGGCCGAACTTCTTCATCCAGTCGAGCATCAGGCCGACCAAGGAGTGGTCAGACATCTGGCGGTATCGGCAGGACAACGCCGTCGGGATCGCGACGACGCTGCTCATCGGGAGCTTCGTGATGATCGTCTCCGCGGTCACGCTCTCGGAAGGGGAGATGACGCTGACCGGACCGGGCGTCCCGCTCGCGGACATTCTCGGCCAGACCGCACTCGTCGTCTTCATGCTCGCCGTCTTCCTCGCGAGTATCACGTCGGCGACCGGGACGCTGTTCGGGGCCGGGTTCATGATGCCCCAGTCGCTCGGCCGCCACACGGTCTTCGGCGACACCGCGTTCCGGCGGACGGTCGTCGGCCTGATCGTCCTCTCGGCGCTGACGGCACTCCCGATGCTGGTCTACACCGGCTTCGGCCCCGTTCAGATGGCGATCATCATGCCCGCCGTCAACGGCGCGATCGGGCTCCCGATCACCGTCTTCGCGCTCATCGGGGCCGTCAACAGGCACGACGACGTCGATTGGTACGAGAACCTCGGCTTCCTCGCCGCGGGAGTCGTCCTGCTGGTCGGCAGCCTCCTGACGGTCCAGTCGCTCTACGAGACGATCGTGACCATCCTGTGACCACGATCAGCGACGATCCCGGAGCAGAAGTAACGGGTCGACGACGGACGAGTGGGTAACGCTCCCGTGATGTCATGCTTCCAGTTCCGTTCGCCCCCTCCCTCGCGCTGTTGCTCGTCGCGATCGCGTTCTTCGCCGGCATCGGCATCACCACGATCGGTCCCGGCGGCATCTTCGTGACGATCGCGCTCTACTCGCTCACGTCGCTTCCCTCGAGTCAGGTCGCCGGCACCGCACACGCGACGTTCGTCGTGACCGGTCTCGTCGGCAGCGCCGCGTACCTCCACTCCGGGGAGATGAACAGCGGCGAGAGCCGCGCGATCGCGATCGTGCTCAGTCTCTCGAGTATCGTCGGTGCGCTACTGGGCGCACACGTAAACGCCTCCGTCCCCCGATCGCTGTTCGGGGTCCTGCTCGGCGGCGTCTCGATGGCGGTGGGCGGGATCATCCTCTACCGGGAGCGGCGCGGGTTCAGCCCGCTGTTCGACGTCGATCCGCTGTCACGGTCCGGCCGTCTCGAACTCGGTGGCCTCGGCCTGGGGCTCGGACTCTGTAGCGGACTCCTCGGGATCGGCGGCCCGGTACTCGCCGTGCCGGCGCTGGTGCTCGTCGGCGTTCCCATGTTGCTCGCCGTCGCCGTCGCACAGGTCCAGTCGATCTTCATCGCGACGTTCGCGGCCTCGGGCTACTACCTCCAGGGAAACGTCCTGCTTCCGCTCGCCGTCGTCATCGGATCCCCGTTGCTCCTCGGCGTCGTCGTCGGGTGGAAGGTCGCCCACGTGGTCGATCCCGATCGGCTGAAAGTCGCGCTTGGGGTCGTCCTCCTCGGCGTCGGCCCCTATCTGGCGCTCTGATGGAACCGGGCGAGTCGACGATGGCGAAGCGATCGGCTCTGTTGAAACCATAAGAAGTTGCCAGGAACGTCGTGCGAGATACAGAGGATGCGTTCAGCACGACCGCTTCGTTTGTTCACCCGGAATCTCTTGGACCAACGGTTCGGTACGTGTGCGAACTGAACGACTGTTCGTAGTCAGTCCGTTTCCCCGTCTCGGAGAACGGCACTATCCAAATCTTTGACAACGTGGAGGTCTTCTGACCCGCACTCACAGCCTGTTCTCTTTCCAATGGGTTGAATCGTTCCGTCAGACCACTTTTCGGCGGCATAGACAGAACCGCAGGATGAACAAGAGACAACCGTTCGTTCGCTGTCCCCTTCGGGCATTGTCTCTAGTTTCGACGTACAGGCAGTATAACTGTTGTGTGATGATTTGGGTGAACGTCATCAACCGTTCCGTTTATCCCCTGTACTGAGCGAACACCACCTTCGCAAGTCGGATCGAATCTCGTGCGACGTTCGCGCTCTCTACTCAGCACGACTGCTAAAACCTGCCATGTTTTGAGGGTTTCAAGAAGGCCTCGCGATCGGTTTCGCCACCGATCGATGACGCAGGTACCAGACTGAAGGAACTACGGGTGGACGGGGAGATA
This sequence comes from Halosolutus amylolyticus, assembly GCF_023566055.1. NCBI lineage: Archaea > Methanobacteriati > Methanobacteriota > Halobacteria > Halobacteriales > Natrialbaceae > Halosolutus > Halosolutus amylolyticus. The sequence goes on from NZ_JALIQP010000004.1 coordinate 384,105, forward strand.
TGAGCGCGCGGATCCTCGTTCCGTTCGACGACTCCGACCCCGCTCGCGAGGCGCTTTCGTACGCGTTCGAACTGTTCCCCGACGGTGAGTTCGTCGCCGTCACCGTCGTCGACACCTCCGCACTGCCGTTCATCCCGAACGCGGCCGACGACCCGGAATCCAGCGACGAGTTCCAGGAACTGGTCGGCGAGGCCGCCACACAACTCGAGGCCGCGGAGCGACTCGCCGCCGATCACGGCGTCGACCTCGAGACCCGATCGCGCGTCGGATCGCCGGCCAAGGAGATCGTCGACTGTGCGGAAGAGGGCGCCTTCGATCACGTCGTGATGGGGAGTCGCGGTCGATCGGGCGTCAGCCGGATCTTGCTGGGAAGCGTCGCGGAAGTCGTCGTCAGACACTCGTCGGTTCCGGTCACCGTGGTCCGGTGAGTCGCGGACGGGCTTGCTTCCCCAGCCTGCAACCGCGGGCACCGGACTCTTCGCGTCGAATACCCCAGGTTCGATCGGCCCGGACCATGCAGGACGACTACAGCGACACGACGGAACACGATCCGAACGCGAAACACGATCGGCGTCGCGAAGACGGACAGGCGGTGACCCACCGCGATCGGATCGAGTACGAGCCGAATCCCGATCGTCGGGGCCGGCGACTCTCGGCGTTCGTCGCCCTGCTCGGCCTCTGGGTCGTCGGGACGGCCGTCGCGTTCGACCTCTCGGCGGCGGCGGTCTGGAACGACGCCCTCGTCGGCGCGGCCCTGATCGCCACCGGCGCGTACAACTACTATCGGCGATCGAGGCGGGAACTGGGAAGTGCCGGCGTCGCCTGGTTCGCCGCGATACTGGGGCTCTGGGTCCTCGTCTCGCCGTTCGTCGTCGGACCTGCCCCGGATCCAGCGGGTACCGGGTCGGCGATCGGCGGCTGGAACCACGTCCTCGTCGGCCTCCTCGCGTTCGGGGCCGGGAGCTACAGCGCGATGGTCGTCCGCGCCCGGCGCAAGGCAGCCGACGCGCGGCCGACGGCGACGTACGATCGGCGCGGGCAGTGACGAGATCGAACCAGGTGACTCCCGTCGGCGTCCCTCGCCGTCGTCCGTCCCCGCCGCCACTATCGGCGATCCCGTCCGTCGGATATTGCCGGCACAACGCACTTCCTTCGGGTTCCGATATGAGGAGTCGAATGCTACCGTACGTAGCGCTCGCACTCGGTCTGGTCGTCACGGCGATCGCGCTGGAGCGGGTGTCCCACGCCGCGCTCGAACGCATCCCCGCGGTCGCGACCGAGGAGTTCCCCGAGATCAATCGGGACCTCCTCGGGAAGTTCAGCAGTTTCGACCCGGAACTGGGGTGGTGTCCCCAGCCGAACCGGGAGAAACAGAAAGACACCGGGGACCACCTCCCGGGCGAAGAGGTCCGGACCGTCGTCACCTACTCCACCGACGAGTACGCCAGCCGGGTCTGTCCCGCCAGGGATCGGGACGAATCCGACGGGCCCAGCGTCTCGACCTACGGCGACTCCTACTGCTTCTGCCGGGAGGTCGACAACGACGAGACGTTCCAGAATTACATGGCCCAGGAACTCGACACGCACGTCGCCAACTACGGCGGCGGCAACTACGGCCTGGACCAGGCGCTGATGCGACTCGAGCGCAAGTACCCCGAAGACCCGACCGACTACGTGTTCGTGGTCGTCACGGCCTCCTCGATCGCCCGGATCCTCTCGGTCTGGAAACACTACCAGGAGTTCGGCAACATCCTCGCCGTCAAACCCCGGTACGTGATGGAAGACGGCGACCTCCGGCGGATCGAGAGTCCGGTCGACGAGAAGGAGGACCTGCTCGACCTCGAGTCGAAGGCCGACTTCCTGCGGGAGTACGACTTCCACTACGACCACTGGTTCAAACCGCACTACGCGTCGTTCCCCTACACACCGGACTTCTTCGAGAAGCCGGAACACCTCCGGTACGCCCTCGCCACCGGCGGGAAGGAACTCGAACGCCGACTCGAAACCTCGATTCCCGGCATCGACTTCGACGAGGCCCAGACCCGGTCGGCCCTGCGGATGGAACGGCCCCGGGTCCGGTACCACGAGCGCCTGTTCGACACCCACGAGCACCTCTTCGACGCGCTCGTCGGGGAGTTCGTCGACTACGCGGACGAGCAGGACTTCACGCCCGTGTTCGTGATGGTCCAGCAACTCCGGTACGCGACCTACGAGGCCGAGCACGGCCCGATCTACGGCGACTTGCTCGACCGACTCGACGATCGGTACGACCGCCTCGAGACGATCGACATGGCCAGACACCTCTCTCCCGAGGACGGCGACGTGGAGTCGCTGTACGTCCAGCGCGGCGAGGGCGGCCACTACAGCCCGGAGACGAACGAAGCGATCGCGGACGTGCTCGCGGACGTCGTCGAAGAGCGGGCGGAGATCGTCGAGGAACCGTGAGCCCGTCGACACGGAAAAACCCGCGTCAGTCCCCGGGGAACGGTTGACGGACGTCCGGACTGTACGGAACCGAAATGCGCCCGCTGTATCTCGTCGTCGGGATCGCCCTGCTCGTCCTCGTCATCGTGGACATTCTCTGGACGACCCTCTGGGTCGACGGCGGCTCCGGGCCCGTCTCCGGTCGACTCACGACCGGCGTCTGGCAGGGACTCCGGGCCGTGAGCGCTGATCACGATCGAGCCCTCAGTCTCGCCGGCCCGCTCATCCTCACGCTTACGCTCGCGACCTGGGTCGCGCTCATCTGGGTCGGGTGGACGTTCGTCTTCGCCAGCTACCCCACTGCCCTCGTCAGCACGCGCACCGGGGCCGCCGCCGACTGGTCGGGCCGGTTCTACTACGTCGCCTACACGATGTTCACGAACGGCAACGGCGACTACGCACCGATCGGCGACGTCTGGGAGATTGCCAGCGCGTTCACGACGGCCACCGGGATGGCCTTCGTCACCCTCGGCGTCTCCTACGTCCTCACCGTCCTCGGGGCCGTCTCCGACAAGCGATCGTTCGCCAGTTCGGTCACGGGAGTGGGCGATCGGAGCGAAGCGTTCGTCCGGACGGCCTGGACCGGGGCGGAACATCGCGGGACCGCCCTCTCGCTCGAGTCGCTGGCGTCCGAACTGGGGACGCTCGCCGAGCAGCACAAATCCTATCCGATCCTCCACTACTATCACAGCGAGCAGAGCGATCGCGCCTCGTCCGTGGCCGTGCCGATCCTCGACGAGGCGCTCACGCTCTACCGCCACGGCGTTCCGGACGGTCACGGGCCGGATCCGATGCTCGTCGAGGCCGCCCGATCGAGCGTGCAGGACTACCTCGAGACGCTCGACACCGCGTTCATCGAACCGGCCGAGGAGGTGCCCCCGCCGCCGGACCTCGATCGACTCCGCGAGGAGGGAATCCCGACCGTCGACGACGAGGCGTTCGCCGACGCCCTCGCGGACCTGAGCGAGCGCCGTCGACGACTGCTTGGCGTGGCCAAGGGTGACGCCTGGGAGTGGCCGCCGGTCGAGGAGTAAGTCGGTTTACTGTACGTCATTTCCGGCGCAACCGCGATCCGGGCGGCGGTTGCGCCGGTACATCGGTACAGCAATCCGTATAAGTCGGTTGCACGGATTCACTTTCAGTCCGGTAGCACACACCTTTTAGCCCCGCCGTTAGTACAGGGAGAGTGATGACGTCGTTCCAGTCGACACTCGGTGACGAGCCGGGGATCGCCGAGGAGCTGGCCGAGAACCAGCAGGCGATCTCGATCGCCGAGTTCTTCGAGAAGAACAAGCACATGCTCGGCTTCGACAGCGGTGCGCGGGGCCTCGTCACGGCCGTCAAGGAGGCCGTCGACAACGCCCTAGACGCCGCCGAAGAAGCCGGAATTCTCCCGGACATCTACGTCGAGATCCAGGAAGACGGCGACTACTACCGCCTGATTGTCGAGGACAACGGACCGGGAATCACGAAAGAATCGCTCCCGAAGGTCTTCGGGAAACTGCTCTACGGATCGCGCTTTCACGCCCGCGAGCAATCGCGCGGGCAGCAGGGTATCGGCATCTCCGCCGCCGTTCTCTACGCCCAGTTGACCAGCGGGAAGCCGGCGAAGATCACCAGCCGAACCCAGGGTGCGAGCGAGGCGGAGTACTTCGAACTGATCGTCGACACGGACAACAACGAACCCGAGATCAGCGTCGAGGAGACCACCTCGTGGGACCGGCCCCACGGGACGCGCATCGAACTCGAGATGGAGGGGAACATGCGGGCCCGCCAGCAACTCCACGACTACATCAAGCACACGGCGGTCGTCAACCCTCACGCGCGTCTCGAACTCCGCGAACCCAGCGCACACTTCAAATTCGAACGAGCGACCGACCAGCTCCCCGAGGAGACCGAGGAGATCCGTCCCCATCCCCACGGCGTCGAACTCGGCACCGTGATGAAGATGCTGTCGGCGACGGACTCCCAGACGGTTTCGGGCTTTTTGCAGGAGGAGTTCACCCGCGTCGGCAAGAAGACCGCCGAGTCGATCATCGACGCGTTCCGCGATCGCCACTACGGTCGCGAGATGCGCTGGCGGCCGCCGGCGACCCACGAAGATATCGACCTCCGGGACGCGGTCACTGCGGCGACCGCCAACAAAGGGGCCGAGGCCACTGCCGCGTTCGCCGACGCGATCGCCGACGCCGTCGACGAGCGCGATCGGATCGCCCACCACGAACTGCTCGCCGTCGTCGACGCGGCGGCCGAAGACGTCGAGGCCGAACACGGGACGACGTTCGGCGACACCGTCCGCGAGAACGCCGTCGACGTCGTCTGGCGCACGCTCGTCGAGGCACCCGACCCGGACTCGGACCGCGAGGCTGACGGCGACGACGGAACAGCCCCCGACGAATCGCGCCTCGTCGCCGACTGCTACGACCTCGCCGACGAGGCGACGAGCACCCGCAAGGACGACGAGATCGTCCACGCCTTCGCCGAACGGCTCGCCGGCCGATTCGAGGACGAACGGGCGGAGAACGTCCGCCACCGGTTCACGCGCACGCAACTGCGCGAGTACGTCGATCGGGCCGCGGACCTCACCGAGGAGTACGACGACGTCGCCTTCGGCGAGACGGCCCGAGAGAACGTCACCGAGGCGATCTGGGACGTGATGGCGACCGTTCCGGACGACCCGCCACTGGTCCGGGAACTCGACGGCGATCGCGACGCCACGAGCGACCTCGTCGACGGGATGCGCGCGACCGACATCATGGCCCCGCCGACGCGGTGTCTCGCGCCGATCACGGACGACCTCATCCAGGCGGGTCTCGAGAAGGAGTTCGACGCCGACTTCTACTCGGCCGCGACCCGCGATGCGGAGGTTCACGGCGGCGATCCGTTCATCGTCGAGGCCGGCATCGCCTACGGCGGCGAGATCGACGCAGAGGGGAGCGCTGAGGTCATGCGCTTTGCGAACCGCGTTCCGCTGGTCTACCAGCGCGGCGCGTGTGCGACCACCGACGTGGTCAAGTCGATCGGCTGGCGCAACTACGGACTCGACCAGCCCGGTGGCTCGGGGCTTCCGAACGGCCCCGCGGTGATCATGGTTCACGTCGCCTCGACGAACGTTCCCTTCACCAGCGAGTCCAAGGACGCCGTCGCGAACGTCCCCGAGATCGAAGACGAGATCGAGCTCGCCATCCGCGAGGCGGCCCGCGACCTCAAGAGCTACCTGAACAAGCGCCGCTCGATGCAGAAACGCCGGAAGAAACAGAACGTCCTCGGGAAGATCCTGCCGGAGATGGCCGAGAAGGTCGCCGAGGTCACCGAGCGGCCGGAACCCGACATCGACGACGCGATCGCCCGCATCATGAACAACGTGCTCGTCGAGCGCCACATCGAGGAGAACGGCGACGGACGGGCCGTCTCGGTCGTCGTCGAGAACCACTCGGGAACCACCGAATCGCTCGAGGTGACCGACATCGTCTCGGCGGAACCGCGGAACCTCTCCGACGGCGCGACCGTCGTCGAGATGGACGGCGAGTGGTTCGTCAAGTGGGAACCGGACGTCTCGAGCGACGACGAGGCCGCACTCGAGTACGAGGTCCCCGACGACGCATCGTTCGACCTCGACGTGAAAGGCGTCGAGAGCGAGAAACTCACCGTAACTGATTCCCAATGAGCGCAGACAACGAGGACGCACGAGAGCAGCTGATCGATCTCGCGGCACAGTTCTACGACCAGTTCGAACTGGGCGAGATCCCGCACATGTCCGTCCCGACGCGGACGAAGGCCAACATCGAGTACGACGAGGACAAGGAGGTCTGGGTGTACGGCGATCGCGAGTCGACCCGATCGGCCAACTCCGTTCGCGGCGCGCGAAAGCTCCTCAAGGCCGTCTACACGATCGAGTTCCTCGCGAACCAACTCGAGGAGGATCGCTCGTCGACCCTGCGTGAGCTGTACTACCTCTCGGAGAGCTGGGACAACGACGAGGCCCAGTTCGGCGACCAGGACGAGTCCAACCAGCTGATCGAGGACCTGGAGATCGTCTCGGGGGTCACCCGCGAGGACTTCCACATGCGCCCCGAGGAGTCGGGCGCGACGATCATGGGTCCGCTCCACCTCCGCGAACAGACCCGCCGCGGGGAACGCGAGATCCACTGCCAGGAAGACGTCGGCGAGGGCGGCTACCAGATCCCGAACAACCCCGATACGATCGAGTTCCTCGACTGCGATTCGGACTTCATCCTGGCGGTCGAGACCGGTGGCATGCGCGATCGGCTCGTCGAGAACGGCTTCGACGACGAGTACAACGCGCTGATCGTCCACCTCAAGGGCCAGCCCGCACGGGCGACACGGCGGATCACGAAGCGCCTGCACGACGAACTCGACCTCCCGGTCACGGTCTTTACCGACGGTGACCCGTGGTCGTACCGGATCTACGGCTCCGTCGCCTACGGCTCGATCAAGTCCGCGCACCTCTCGGAGTACCTCGCGACGCCGGACGCGAAGTTCATCGGCATCCAGCCGGCCGACATCGTCGAGTACGACCTCCCGACCGATCCGCTCAGCGACTCCGACATCAACGCCCTCGAGAGCGAACTCGAGGACCCGCGCTTCCAGACCGACTACTGGGAGGAACAGATCGAACTCCAACTCGACATCGAGAAGAAGTCCGAACAGCAGTCGCTCGCGGCTCGCGGGCTGGACTTCGTGACGGATACGTATCTCCCTGAACGACTCAGTGAGATGGGCGTCCTCTAGACGCCCGTCGAACCGTGGTTCAGGGAGATGGTTCCCCGAACGACTCAGTGAGATGGGCGTCCTCTAAGGCGGCGACGGTTCGGATCGCCGGACAGGACGGATCGTCAGGTTCGATCGCGTTCGCGTTACGCTTCGAATTCGGGTTCGGGCTCTGACTCCGTCGATCCGTCCGGGTCTCGATCGGATGTCGATCGAGCCTGCGTCGCTTCCCTCCTGTTGGCGACTCCGTCCGTCGTTGCTGAACCCGCCACGTGCTCCGCGTTGGCACAGCGCCGGCAGTAGTAGTTGGTTCCGTCCGACATCGAGAGCGGGAGACCGAACAGGCAGACGTCCTCGCGGTAGGTTCGCTCGACGCCCCGATCGACTGGGTCGGCACACGCCGCACACGGCCGATCCGGGGCGACGACGGCCCGTTCGTCGACCGATCGGATCCGGCCGGTCGCAGTCACCGGGTGGCGTCGGTCGAGCCGCCGCCGAACGGAGGGCAATGCGGCGAGCCCACCGATCGCGAAGAGCGACGCGAAGGCAAAGAGCACGAGGCTCACCGTCGCCGCGGATACGAGCAGTCCGACGCCAGCGAGCACGGCGGTGACGAGCCAGCAGACGGCCGCGGTCAGGCGTGCCAGCACTCGCCAGCGGGTGTCCCCGGTGCCCGTGCTCGAGTCCGTAGTCGCGGCGGCGTCCGTCGTCACCCCGTTCGCACGAAGCACCAGCCGATCGGGGTCACCGAAGTACCGGTACGCGCCGTACAGCGCGTTCCCGAATCCGCCCGTCCACCAGACGGTCAGGAGTGCGACGATCAGGTGGTCGGTCACGCTCCCGAACGATCGGCGGACCATGACGACACGCTCACCGAAATCGTGTTCGAGTTCCCAGCCCCGCCGGGCCGCGCGAGCGATCCGCCGCTTGAGGACGGCCCGATCGGTCCCCGGGCGGTCCGCCGAGGTCGTGGACGACTGCCGATCGGTCCCCGCCGAACCGGCCCTCGTCGGGGCCCCGCAACTGGTGCAGTAGTTTGCGGATGGCGCGAGGGAATCGCCGCAGTTCGAACAGTACGGCCCGCCGGAACCGGGGTCCGGACTACGCGGACGATCGCCGCTCATACCCGTGCGCACGCCGACCGCGACACTAACTCTTTGGAGCGTTCGGAAATCGAATGAAACGGGAGTCGGCGGAAACGGTCGGGGTCCCGATAATCGGCGGCTCAGCCGATGAGTCCGAGTCGGAGCGCGGCACCCATCGCACCGAACAGCAGGACGAACGCGAGACTGACGACGTAGTACGCGTGCCATGTGCGTGACGGACGGAACGGTTCCGGCAGGTGTTTCTCGACGATGTACCAGTTCGCCGGGTAGAAGAAAATCTCCGTCACGGCGAGGACGGCGGCGACGTACAGCAACAGCGTCACCGGGACGTTGCCGAGTGCGAGCACCGTCGTACTGCTGACGCCGACGACGCCGACGATCACGAGTTGCCGAACGCGTTCGCTGTCGATGCTGTCGTCCTCGAGCGCCATCGGCAGGACGTCACCGGTCGCACGGGCGGCCCCGTCGAGCAACGTGATGACCGTCGAGTACAGGGCGGCGAACGCCCCGATCAGCATCGCGTAGTACGACCACGGGCCGAACGAGTCGCTCAGAATGGATCCGATCGCGAACGCGAGGTTGGCGTCTTCCGGCGGATTCGGGTAGAGGACGTTCGTCGCGAGCACCACCATCGCGACGATCAGGACGAAGCTGAACGCGTAGCCGACGTTGAAGTCACGCCGACCGGTCCGAATCCACGCCCGGATGTAGTCGTGGTAGGCCGGATCCGCCGGATCGAGCCCCTTCCGACGGAGTTCGCCCGCACCCTCTCCCTTGGCCATGCTCCAGCTGCCGATCAGGATACTCGTACTGAACCCGGTCGGGGCGAACCCGGCGGCGGCCGCGAACAGCGCGACGAACGCCGGACCGGTGAGGTCGGGAACGGCGAACGCCGTCTCCACGATCCGATCCGGCGACGGCGGGCCGACGAGCGCGCCGAGCAGGATCAGGGCGCCGACGGCGATCGTGAACCCGATCAGGATCTTCTCCAGCAGGCTGTAGCGGGAGACCAGCACGAGCGCGCCGGCGCCGCCGACGAAGACGACGTAGGCCCACTGCGCGGTGAACCAGCCGGGGGTGAGGGCCGCGACGAACGCCGCCGAACTCATGCCGACGCTGGCCGTGATGAACGTGTACATGACGGTGAAGACGGCGATCGTCACCCAGAGCGCCCAGTTCTTCGGCCCGGGGAGGTCGCGGTAGCCCTCGATCGGGTTCGCCCCCATCCCGTAGTTGTAGCGGACGCCGAGTTCCCAGGCGCCGTACTTCGCGACGTAGATGAGCGCGAACATCCAGATCGCGACCAGCCCGAAGGTGCCGCCCATCGACGGCGCGATAACGATGTGGCTCCCCCCGATGCCGATCAGCGCCCAGAGCATCGAGGGACCGAAGTGATTCTTGAAGAAACCGGCCCAGTCCGAAGACGGATACGTGAGGTCCGCCTCGGCGGTTCCCCTCGCCGCGTCCGGCTCACTGGCCACGTTCACCACCCGGTTCGCGATCCACCCACCAGCGGACACCGGTGCCCGGTATCGGCCCCCCGTTCGAAAGTGTACGATCGTCAATATCCAACATGGATTCTATCGAAGAATTGGCGACCCGTAACTTATACTCACGGATCCGTCACCAGATGTACAGCGTCGATCGTCAGTGGTCGTCCAGAACCACCGGAACGCTCCGGTTCGCGACGTCGACGACGAATGCGTCCGCGTCCGTCTCGAGTGCGTCGAAGGTGTCGTAGTGGATCGGGAGCACGAGTCCCGGATCCATTCGCTCGGCCAGCGCCGCGGCTTCGCGGCGGTCCATCGTGAACGACCCGCCGATCGGCGGCAGGAAGAGGTCGACGTCGAGGTCCCCGTGGAACGGGAGAACGTCGGAGTCGCCGGGCCAGAACACGCGGACGCCGTCGACGGTAACGGCGAACCCGCAGCCCTCGCCGTCTGGATGGAACGGCTCGCCGCTCTCGTCGACGTGTGGGCCGGCAGGATCGTTGTAGGCGGGCGTCGTGAACAGGTCCAGCGGTCCGAGGACGAACGACTCGTCCGCGCGAACGCGCTCGACCTCGTAGGGAAGGTCCTCGGGTTGGTCGTTGACCCGATCGATCTCGCCCGCGTCGATCGACTCGTGGACGACGACGATCGCGTCCTCGTGGGCGACCCGGCGGATCCCCTCCGGGTCGTAGTGGTGATCGTGGGATACGAGCACGAGATCGCCGTCGCGGGCGTCGTAGTCGTCGAGGACGCCGTAGCGACCTGGATCGAGGTAGATGACGGCCCCCGTCTCGCTTTCGAGGCGGACGGTCGCGTACCCCAGCCAGTCGACGGTCACGGCACCGAAACGAACGGTCATACCGCTCTTTCGTTCGACGTGGGGGAAAATCGTTCGACTCGATTCGGGCCGAATAGTGGGGAACGTCCCGACCCGGAGTCGGCCGACGGATCGTCTCGCTCGATCGCGTCCGACCGAATTGCCGGTCAGGGACGGCGGATCGAGTGCGAGAGCGTCCCGACGCCCTCGACCTCGATCTCGATCTCGTCGCCGTCCTCGAGCGGGCCGACGCCCTCCGGCGTTCCAGTCGCGATCACGTCGCCCGGTTCGAGGGTCATGTAGGTCGTGATCTCGGCGATCAACTCCGGAATCGAGAAGATGAGTTGCTCGCGGGAGCCGTCCTGTTTCAGTTCGCCGTTGACGCGCGACTGGACGGCCGCGTCGTCGGGGACCTCGTCGGGCGTCGCGAGCAGGGGCCCGATCGGAGCCGCACCGTCGAAGGCCTTGCCGCGGATCCAGTTCTGTTCCTGGCGCTGGTCGTCGCGGTTCGAGACGTCGTTCACGCACGTAAAGCCCGCCACGACGTCCATCGCGTCGGACACGGGGACGTGGCGACACTGCTCGCCGATGACGACGCCGAGTTCCGCCTCGTAGTCGATCCGATCCTTCCCGGCGGGCGCGGTCACGGTGTCGCCGTGGCTCGCGACCGCGTTCGGCGGTTTGAGGAACAACAGGGGCCGATCGGGCACGTCCGAATCCATCTCGTCGGCGTGGTCGGCGTAGTTGCGCCCGATGCAGACGATCTTCGACGGCTCACACGGCGGGAGGACGTCGATCGCGTCGTCCTCGAGCGCGTAGCTTTCGTTGCCGAAGTGGACGTGACCGCTCTCGTACTCGCCGCGGCGGACGGCACCAGCCGGGTCGCGAAATCGGACGTATTTCATGCGGGATCCGTCGCGTTCCGGGATGAAAAGGGTTGAGATGTCGGCGGCGATCGCCTGCCCGAGGCCGCGGGATGAACGTGGCAGGGCCGAATCCGATCTGTCGGCGATCGAAGTACGTGAGGCCGTGCCACTACGCGATCGGAACGGAACGCTTTTTACTAGTCCCCAGCAAGCAGTGAATGCGTTGGCTCCGTTGGTGTAGTCCGGCCAATCATTTCGGCCTTTCGAGCCGATGACCTGGGTTCAAATCCCAGACGGAGCACTTCTTCGCGAACTACTTCGTGAGCGAAGAATGCGACCCTGGATTTGAAGTAGAGAAACGCGAGCGATAGCGACCGTTGCCCCAGAGTTCGAACCCAAGACGGCGCGTTTTTCGACGGGTAAACTCGCGAGTCGCAACTGTGGGGCAGGGTCCGATGCCGCAATACGCGAGCGATAACTCGTCTCACTCGAGTTTTCGGAAGCAGTTGTGACAGAACGACGCGACCGAATCGTTTTCCGTGGCGCATACACCACACTGGCCGTCACGAGTCGTCGATGACCGCGACTCGGACGGGGGCGCAAAGAGGTTTTTCCGCGGGTCGGTGTACGCGTCGACGACGTCGCTCCACGTGACCGCCGGATCAGTATCAGTGTACCCTGCGCGGGTTCTCGTGCGTGAAAGCAGCGAACTGCCTTGCATGCGGAGAAGCCCGTGCCAGAGTCCGAAGAAAAAGAGCGACGGGAGAAGGCAGAGCGAAAGGACTGCCCCAACGAGGACGAGGCTCATACAGGTCGGTTCGTCTCACTTACCATAATCGCACTCGTGAAATCGTTCGCGAGTAATATACGTTCCCCAGCGATCACCGCTGGTCGGTCTCCAGTTCGAATCCGATACGACCGGCCGTTCGAGCCGATGACCTGGAATTTGAAGTAGAGAAGTCCCAGCCCTGGGCGCGACCGAATCGAACGACCGGGGACGTCTTTGCGTAGTTCAACTCCGGACGGAGCGTTTTGCTACGGTCGACGCCCCGAAGCTGTCTCCGGGGGAGAACTTTTGTCGATCGAACACGTGCGGGAAGATGGCACAGACCAATGTCCGAGCAGACGGGAGAGGTAACGCTCGTGCAGGCGGTGGCCATCGAGGTGGGCCTGATCGTCGGCGGGGCGCTGTTCAGTCTCACGGGCGTCGCGGTCGGTATCGCGGGTCCGGGCGTCGTGGTCGCTTTCGTGCTGGCGTTTTCGATCGCGATTCTCGGGCTGGTGCCGACGGCGATGCTGGGGGCGGCGTTCCCGACGACCGGCGGCAACTACCGCTACCCGGCGCGGTTCGTCTCGCGACCGATCGCGTTTCTCGCGGCCTGGGGCCTCGGCGTCAGCATGTTCGGCGGGGGCCTGCCGCTGTACGCGCTGACCGCAGGCCAGTACGTCGACGCGATCGTCCCGGTCGCGCCAACCCTCGTCGGCGTCCTCCTGCTGTCGGGCTTTTTCGTCGTGAATCTCGTCGGGATTCGGCCGGCCGCGACGGTCCAGTTGGTCATGTTCGTCGGCCTGATCGCGGCCCTGGGCTCGTTCGTCGTGCTGGGCGTCCCCGCCGTCGAGACCGCGAACCTGACGCCGGCCTTTCCCAGCGGAGCGATCGGCGTCGCGACGGCCGCGGGGGTCCTCTACTTCGTCTGTCTCGGTGCGAACTTCGTCGTGGACATCGGCGGCTCGGTCCGGGACGCGACGGTGACGATCCCCCGCTCGTTCGCGATCACCGTCCCGCTCGTACTCGCCGTGTACGTCGGGATCGGCCTCGTCGCGGTCGGTGTCGCCGGAACGGACGCCCTCGCGGGTGAAACGCTCGCGGTCCCCGCCGGGATGTTCCTTCCCGGGCCGCTCCAGTCCGTGTTCGTCGTCGGGGGCGCGCTGTTCGCGATCGCGACGAGCATCAACGCCGTCTACATCATCACCCCACGGTACCTCGCGGTGCTGGCCGAGGACGGCCTCGTGCCGTCCGGACTGGCCCGAACGAACAGTCGGTTCGACACGCCACACTGGGGGCTGGTCGTCGTCTACGCGCTCTCGACGGCGGCGTTGCTCTCGCCGCTCCCGATCGCGGGACTGGGTTCGTTGCTCGGCTTCGGCGGCGCGTTTCTCGTCGTGCCGGTGATGGCCGCGGCGATCGTCGTCGGGCGGACGCGGGCTGAGACGGCCGAATCGGCGATCGGACTCCCGGCGCAGTCCGTCACGGCGATGGCCGCGCTGGCGATCCCCTGTAATCTCGCGTTGCTCGGATTGCTCGCCGTCCAGTCGCCGTCGGTGTTCGCCCTCTGGGCGGGCCTGCTGGCGGCGGGCGGTCTCTACTACGTGTTCCGGACCCGGATCCGGACGCGTGCAGCGGACAGCGTTCACGAAACTCCGAACTCATGATTCCAGACACGACTGGCGTCGTCGGTGCCGGACTGATGGGCCGCGACATCGCGGGCCTCCTGGCCAACGGTGGCTTTCCGGTTACCCTCGTCGACGTCGACGACACCGCGCTCGAATCGGCACGCGACTACCATCGAACCGACCTCCCGGAGGCACTCGAATCGGCCGGGTTCGACCCCGACGATCCCGCGAGTCGCATCGAATACGAGACGGACCTCGCGGCGCTGGTCGACCACGACTTCGTCGTCGAGGCCGTCCCGGAACGGCTCGCCCTCAAGCGCGACCTCGTCGCCGACCTCGAGTCTGTCCTCGACCCCGGGGCCGTCGTCGCGACGAACACGTCGTCGCTCACGCCGGGCGACATCGCGACCGGCCTCGAACGCCCGGAACGGGTCGTCCTCTTTCACTTCGCCAATCCGGCCATCGATCGCGACCTCGTGGAGATTTCGGGCGACGAGGCCAGCGATCGCGCCCTCGAAACTGCGACGGCGGTCGCCGAGGCGATCGATCGCACGCCCGTCCGACTCGAGGCCGAGTACCGGGCGAACTGCCTCTCGCGACTCTCGGCGAGCATCAAGTGCGCCGGGACCTGGGAACTGCTCGCGGCCTCACCCGCGGAAGTCGATCGCGGCGCGCGGGTGATCGGGTTCGACCGGGGGCCGATCGAGTTCGTCGACCTCATCGGGATCGACGTCCACCTCGCGACGGTCGACAACCTCGCGGCCGCCTATGGCGATCGGTACGCGCCACCGCCCGAAATCCGCGATCGGATGGACGCGCTCGTCGACGCGGGCGATCTGGGAAAGAAGACCGGCCAGGGGTTCTTCGAGTGGGACGGCGAGGAACCCCGGATACCCGAGGTCGAGGACGCCCACGACGTGACGCCCGTGGTCGGCGCGCTGGTCAACGAGGCCTACCGACTCGTCGGGGACGGGGTCACCGATCGGGAGACGGTAAACGACGTCCTCAAACGCGGTTCCGGCGGCGATATCGGTCCATTCGACGTCGAATCGATGCTCGGTACGGGATTCCTCCGGGAGGCGTTGCGAGAGCGGTACGGGGAAACGGGAGCCGACGTCTACGATCCGGTCTTCTGAACCGCTCGCATCCCGAGCGGGTCGATCCGGTCAGACCAGCAACGGCGGTGCGGCGTACGGATCGACGCGCACGTCAAGCAGGGTCGGCACGTCGCGCTCGAGGCTCTCTTCGATCGCCGAACCGACCCGCTCGGGATCGTCGATCGTCTCGCCCGCACAGCCGAAGCCGCGGGCGACCTGCGCGTAGTCGACGCCGTCGTGGAAGTCGGTGGACATGTCGAAGCTGTGCGTTCCGAGCTGGCTCATCTTGGAGGAGCCGAGCGACTCGTTGTTGGTGACGACGACGGTGATCGGGAGGTCCTCGCGGACGGCTGTCTCGAGGTCCGAGATGTGGTAGCCGATTCCGCCGTCGCCGGAGAGCGCGACGATCGGCCGATCGGGCAACGCGGTCTTGACGCCAAGCGCCTGGGGGAGACAGACGTTGATCCCGTCGCTGCCCCTGGCCTGGAGGTAGGAGAGGCCGGCCCGCTCGGTTTCGTAGAACGCGCCCGAAAAGAACCCGGGGAAACTCGTCGCGCTCACGAGCACGGCCTCGGCCGGGAGTCGCTCGTTCAGTTCGGAAACGACGCGCTGTGGCTTTACCGGCGTCTCGTCGCTCGTCAGGTCCGCCTCGAACCCGGCGCGCCAGTCAGCCCGGTCCTCGACGAGTCTCTCGATTCGTACCGCCCGATCGGCGTCGCCGGACGCGGTCTCGGCCAGCGCGTCGAGGGTGGCTTTGAGATCCGCCTGGACGGCGACCGTCGGTTCGTAGTTGCGGCCGAGCCAGGCGGGATCGAGGTCGACGTGGACCAGCGGCACGTCCTCGGGGACCAGCGACCAGCCGACGCTGGTGAGTTCGCCGAACCGGGTCCCGAAACCGAGCACGAGATCAGCGTCCTCGAGGGCGTCGTTTGCCACCTGGCAGAACCCCCAGCGTCCGACGACGCCCAGCGCGTGGGGGTCCGTCTCCGCGATCGCTCCTTTGCCGTTCATCGAGGTCACGACGGGGACGTCCGCCGCCGTCGCGAAGCGCGTCAGTTCGTCGGTCGCGTCCGCGCGGACGACGCCCTCACCGGCGACGATCACGGGGCTGTCGGAGGCCGCCAGCAGATCGCCGATCGCGTCGAGGCCGTCCGGATCGGGTGCCGGTCGGGTCCGCGGATAGGTTCCGGAGACGTCGTCGCGGGGTTCTCGATCGGTCTCGCCCGCCATGACGTCCTCCGGGAGATTGACGTGTACCGGACCGGGAACCCCGGTCGTGGCGATCCGGAGCGCGTTCTCGACGGCCTCGACGGCGCGGCCGGGCGTTTCGGCGTCGAACGTCGCCTCGGCGAACGGGTCGAGGATCGCCTCGTTGTCCCCGTCCTGAATGACGCCGTTCCCGCGGGTCTCCCGATCGTTCCCGCCGGTGAGGGCAACGACCGGCGACGACGCGCCGGCGGCCTCGCAGAGTCCGACGCCGATGTACGCGGCACCGGGTCCGCTGACCCCGTCGACGACGCCCGCGGTTCGGGATGCCCTCGCGTAGCCGTCCGCCATCAGGGCCGCGCTCGCCTCGCTCCGGGCGAGGACGTGCCTGACCGTCGACCCGTCGACGCTCGCGTAGTAGGGATCCATCTGTTCGCAGGGGAACCCGAAGACCGTCTCGATCCCCGCCCGTTCGAAGAGTGCGGCGATCGCGTCCGTCGATCGGGCCATCATCGACACCTCCTGTACAGTGGTTCCTGGTGACACATAGCACCCGATACTCAAGGGGAGAACTAAAAACGTACCCCTGGACTGTCGCCCGTCGCCGACTATCCACATCGATGTCATCCTCGGACGGAATGCATCGGCCGAGGGCGGAATCTCGGAGACGCGAGCGGGGCGTCGTCGCCGGCAGTATCCCGTAGGACGTCCCTACACCCGAACCCGAAACCGCGCCCGTTATTCGGCCTCGGCCCTGAATGCTGGTGTGACTTCAGCCGAATCGAACGGAACCGACGGCGGCGAGCAGCTGCGGAGTCGTGGGTACCACATCACGGTCGACGACGGCCGGGACTCGTTTTTCGCGCTCAGCATCGAACGGGCAGACAGCGACACGGCGTGGCTCATGTCGGACACCGTGCTGGCGCTCGACGAAATGCGATAGCTCGAACGCCGATCGCGACCGCCGTGATCTCGGTCCCAGTCCATCGATCACCCGACGCGACGAGTGGCGCGCGCGAGCACCGTCGGCTCCGTTCGTCGACCCGATCGTCCCGATTTCTCCCCGTTCCGAACCACGTTAGCTAATCACAATAATATCGAAAGTGAACGGCGCTCCGGCGCGTCGATCGGCTCGGGCAAAATAGACAGCCATATTAAAATTTATATTAGTAGTAAATGTTCGTGACTCCGGTAGCGAACGCCGTGAATTTCGGCCTGCACCTCGCCCCGGGTCGATCGATCGCACGCGATGGTTTCCGTTCGCTGTCATGCCGCCAGTAACTATCACGGAAGACGATGATCGACGGTGTAACCGTGTGACACGGGGATTTTTAGCGTCGGACACGTACGGGGCGAATATGACACTGCATAACAGGGACGTTCGGCAGGACGTCCGCGAACTCGGGGCGTTGCTCGGGGAAGTCCTCGAGGATCAGACCTCGCGACGGTCCTTCGAAACCGTCGAATCGTGCCGGCGTGCAGCGATCGACTACCGTGCCGACGAACTGGAGTCGCGGGAGCCGCTCATCACGGAACTCGAGGGGCTGTCCCCCCACGAACAGCGGATCGTCGCGCGGGCGTTCACGACGTACTTCGAACTGATCAACCTCGCCGAGGAACGCGAGCGGGTCCGATCGCTTCGAACCGAGTCCCACGAGGGGACCCTCGCGGACAGCCTCGAGACGGCGGCCGAGGAACTCGGGGAGACCGATACCGAGACGGTCGAACAGGTGCTGGACGACGTCCTGATCGAGCCCACTTTCACGGCGCATCCGACGGAGGCCCGTCGCAAGACGGTCAAGTCGAAGCTCCGGACGGTCTCGACGTACCTCGAGACCCTCGACGAGCGGCTGTTGACGAACAAAGAGTCGGAGCAGGTGTGGCGGGACATCGACGCCGAGGTGACGAGCCTGTGGCAGACGCCGCAGGTCCGGCGACGCCAGCCGGAACCCGAGGACGAGGCCCGAAACGTCCAGTGGTACCTCGAGAACACGCTGTTCGACGTCGTCGGCGAGGTCTACGACGAACTCGCCGACGCGATCGACGAGGAGGTCGAGGGCAACCTCGAGATTCCGAAACTGTTCGAGTTCCGCTCGTGGGCGGGGAGCGATCGCGACGGGAACCCCTACGTGACGCCCGAGGTGACGGCGAACACGCTCGAACGCCAGCGCGAGGTCGTCCTCGAGAAGTACCGGGAACAGCTCAAGCGCCTCTCGGGCGTATTGAGCCAGGACGGGAGTCGTATCGACGCTGGTTCGGAGTTCCAGGCCTCGCTCGAGGAGGACCTCGAACGACTGCCCGGGAGCGCCAGGACCGCCGAGGAGCGCTACCCCGGCGAACCCTACCGGCAGAAGCTCAAACTGATGCGCGAGCGCCTGCAGCGCGTCGGCGACGTGCGTCCCGGCGGCTACGACGACGTCGACGAACTGCTCGAGGACCTCGAGTACATCGCCGACAGCCTCCGGAACAACGGGGCGGAGGTCGTCGTCGACGCCCACGTTGATCCGATCCGCCGGCAGGTCGCCACCTTCGGCTTCTCGCTTGCCAGTCTCGACCTGCGCGAACACCAGCAGAAACACACCGACGCGATCGCAGAGGCCCTCGAGTCGGAGGGGATCGACTACCACGCGTTCTCCGAGGACGAACGCGTCGAGTGGCTGACCGAGGCGGTTCTCCAGGACGAACCCGTCATCGACCTTTCCGACACCGAGGATCTCTCCGACGCGTCGACCCGCGTCCTGACGCTGTTCGATAGTCTCGCCGAGTGGCAAAGCGAGTACGGCGTTCACGCGATCGACACCTACTGTATCTCGATGAACGACGAACCGAGCCACGTTCTCGAGGTGCTGTTCCTCGCCGACCAGGCGGACGTCGTCTCCCTGCCGGAACACTGCGGGATCGACATCGTTCCCCTCCTCGAAACGGAGTACGCGCTCTCCGGGGCGCGGCGCATCATGGGCACCCTCTTCGAGAACGAAGCCTACAGTCAGGCCCTCGAGGCTCGCGGTCGGACCCAGGAGATCATGCTGGGATACTCCGACTCGAACAAGGAGAACGGCTTCCTCGCGGCCAACTGGTCGCTGTACAAGAACCAGCGCCGACTGGCCGAGATCTGCGACGACCACGACGTGACCATGCGGCTGTTCCACGGCCGCGGCGGCTCGATCTCCCGGGGTGGCGGTCCGATGAACGAGGCCCTGCTCGCGCTTCCCAACTCGTCAGTCACCGGGCAGGTCAAGTTCACCGAACAGGGCGAGGCGATCGCCGAGAAGTACGCCAATCCCCGGATCGCCGAGCGAAACATCGAGCAGATGGTCAACGCGCAACTCCGATCGCGGCTGTACGCGATGGACCAGCCCGAAGAGGAGATCCTCGAGGAGTGGATCGACGCGATGGAGACGATGGCCGACGCCGCCCGCCAGGAGTACCGCGACCTCCTCGAGAGCGAGGGCTTCGTCCAGTACTTCGAGCAGGCGACCCCGATCACCGTCATCGAGGACCTCGACCTGGGGTCGCGACCGGCGTCGCGAAGCGGCGAACGCACCGTCGAGGACCTGCGGGCGATCCCGTGGGTGTTCTCCTGGACTCAGTCGCGGTGCATCCTCCCCGGCTGGTACGCCATCGCGACGGGCGTCGACGCCTATCTCGACGATGGTGGGTCGATGGAGACCCTCCAGGAGATGTACGACGAGTGGGCGTTCTTCCAGACCACGCTCGACAACGCCGCGCTCTCGCTCTCCCGGACTGAACTCGAGATCGCCGACCAGTACGCCGACCTGGCCGACGACGACCTCCGCGATCGGTTCTTCCCCCGACTGACCGACGAGTGCGAACGCGGTGCCGAGTTGATCAAGGAGATCGGCCAGCGCGAGGAACTCCACACGCGCGACTGGCTCGGGGAGAACCTCGAACGGCGCAACCCCTACGTCGATCCGCTGAACCTCCTCCAGACCTACCTCCTCGATCGGACTCACCGGACCGACATCGAGGAGCGGACGCTCCGGCTGACGGTGAAAGGGATCGCTGCCGGGATGAAGAACACCGGCTAAGGTCGTCGCCATAGCCCTTCGATCGGGTGCGGGCGGCGAACGTGACTCCCTGGCATCCCTGCCAAAAATCGAAACGGGTAAAAACATCACCCGGATAGATAGGAGTGAGCCGAGATAGCCTAGCCCGGCCAAGGCGGCAGATTCGAAATCTGCTGTCCTCACGGACTCGGGAGTTCAAATCTCCCTCTCGGCGCTTCTACGGCGACCAACAATGGCGAGCGCCGCATAGCGGCGCGAGTCACTCGGTCGCCGCGAACGGTGACGGAGATTTGAACGAGAGAAGACGTAGCGCGACCGCAGGGAGCGACCGTCTTCGCGTTGTTCAAATCTCCCTCTCGGCGCTTTTCCAGCAACAATTCGATGAGCGCCGCACAGCGGCGCGAATCATTTCGTTGCTGGAAAACGACGTCGGGGATTTGAATGAGACCGAGGTTCTGCGAACGCAGTGAGCAGGTTCTCGGGCGTAGTTCAACTCTCCCTCTCGGCGCTTCTTCGAGAACTCGTCGGGGAGCACCGTATCGCGGTGCTTCCCACCGAGCCTCGCAATACGATCGCCACGGATATCGCGAGCGGCACGGGTATCCCGATCGGAGACGGTGGATCGATCGGCGGTGATCGGTCGGCGACCGTCTCGCTGGACCTGGTCACGATCCGATCGAGGATCGCCGCGATCGGGATTCTTCGGGGTCCTGTCGGCGAAATCGACCTTCCGAATCCCCGTCAACTGCAAGGTGATTTTTTATTCGCCCGGGGCTGGTCATCTGTCCTGTCAGTAGCTACCAATGGTCGCATTCTACGACGGCATAACGGTCTGGAGAGAGGGGTATCGATGAGTTCGAACGAGGACGGGGACTCGGGGGACGAACCGTTCCATCCGCTCGGAGAAGAATGGCAGGACGAACTCGAGGCGACCCTCGAGGACACCGAGTACGACACGGATCTCGGCCTCGAGATGGCCGAAGACGCCATGAAGGTGACGAAGGGGGAACTGTCGGAGGAAGCGTTCCACGATCGGTACCACGAGGACGTGCTGGCCGAGTTCGGCGAGGACGAGCGCCCGATCGAATCCGGGGAGGGAGGCCGGTTCGACGAGGCGCTGTCGCGAGTCGGGGTCGGCGAGGAGTCGCGTCGCGACGTGATGAAGAAGATGGGGGCCGGCGCCGGTGCGGTCGGACTGGGTGCCTGGGGGACCGCGGAATCGGGCGGCGAACCGTCACTCGCGGCCACACAGGAGGACGAGGAGGGTGGCGAAGCGGGCGGTCACGGCGAGGGAACCCAGTGGGGGATGACCCTCGACCTGGAGCGGTGTGACGGCTGTCTCGCCTGCGTCACCGCCTGTGCGGAGGAGCACAACTGGGACCAGGGCGCGAACTGGATGTACATCCTCGATTTCGAGGACAGCACGCCCGGGGGTCGAAATCGTCTCATTCGGCCCTGCCAGCACTGTACCGACGCGCCGTGTGAGAAGGTGTGCCCGACGACGGCCAGACACACCCGAGATTCGGACGGACTCGTGCTGACCGACTACGACGTCTGCATCGGCTGTCGGTACTGTCAGGTCGCGTGTCCCTACGGCGTCAACTACTTCCAGTGGGACGAACCGGACGTACCGGCAAGCGAAATCGACGAGGAACACATGATCGACGAACGCGGCCGGTGGGTCAGCAGCCGCAGTCCGCGAGGCACCATGCAGAAGTGTACGTTCTGTGCCACCCGCCAGGACGGCACCAAAGGCGAGGAGATGGTCGGAACGACGGCCTGTGAAGACGCCTGTCCGCCCCAGGCGATCAACTTCGGCGACATGAACGATCCCGAGAGCGTCCCACAGCAGTACCTCGAGAACGTCGGCCGATCGCGGGCGGCGGAGATGGTCCAGGGACAGAGCCCCAACAGGGACGAGATCGAAGAAGCCTACGCGTTCGTGGAGGGGGACGTCGACCTGCTCGAGATGTCGTTCGTCCCCGGGGAGTGGGACCAGGAGCAGATCGAGGCCGTCCAGTACGTCGACGGTGAGGTCGAGGCGAGCGAGTTGCAGTACGTGATCGACGCCGAGGAGGAAGACGACCCCGAAGCCGCGGCGGACGAGGCCTCCAGGGAGATCGTTCGGGGCATCGTCGAGGACCCCGTTACGGAAGCCGTCGGCGAGGACGGAGCGGACGACGAGGTCGAGGCGGTAGTCGACGCCCTGGTCGGAGAGGGGAGTGAAAGCGACGCCGACTCGGACGCGCTCTCGGCCGCCGAAGACCAGCTGGATGCGGTACTCGACGACTCGGAGGCGGCGATCGAGGACGCCGTCGATCGGTACGAGAGCCGGGAGATCACGCCGGCGGAAGTCGAAGAGGCCCTCGCCATCCTCGAGGACGGCGAAGCGAACCCGGTATCGGACGCCGGAATCACCGACGAGGAGCAGGCCGAGCAGGTCATCGAGGCCTACACCGACGGTCGGAATTCGTCGTTTCGACTCCTCGAGGACATCGGGACCCACCCGAACATCGTCTACATCGGCAACGAACCGGGACCGGAGGCCGAGCAGGTCGAGGGGCCGGTCGCCTACGACGACGTCGGCCAGACCGACGACCGCAAGGAGGTCCTCGACGATGGGACGGTCGATTTCGGGTCGCTCACGTGACTCGCGTGATCGGACATGCGCCGGGCCAGTACACTTCACCCGGCGAGCGACGGGGCGATGCTCGTGGCAACTCGAGAGCTTCTTATCCCGTGACCCGAAGGGATACCCATGGACCGTCGCCAGCGAACGATCGTCGGCATCCTCTGGATCAGCGTCGCGGGAGTGATGGCACTCACGCTCGAACCGGGGATTCCGTCGACGGCAAGCGCGATCGCGCGACTGTTCGTCGTCCTCCTCGCGCTCTTTCTCGCCGTCGTCTACCTGTTCGATCCCTGGGGCGTCCTCAGTCGCCAGCCGTTTCACTGACGGGGTCGCGGGGGAAGCCCGGAACGGACCCGAGCAGTCGTGATTCCCGCGGCTGGCGACGATTACGCCGTCGCCGGCGTCACCCCGTGCTCGGCCAGCAGTTTCGTCGCCATCGCGGTCTGCCAGGCGAGCCGATCCGAGAGCGTCGTCCCCTCCCGTGTGACTTCGACGAGGTAGCCCGGCACGTCGAGGTCGTGACCGACCTTGTGCGTGAGGAGGGGTCGGTCCTCCTTGCCCTGAACGGTGCCGATCGCGAACTCGTATTCCGGGCCGTAGGTAGACGGCGAGACGAATTCGTCGTTCACCCATTTAGTAGCGCTAACCGCGGTGTCGCGACCGGCTGCAGTCGGGAAGACGACCTGTCCGACGCCGCTGTTTACGCCCGACGCGTAGATGCCGTGTGAGGAGTGGAGATCCAGCATCACGTCCGGCTCGTGACGCCGAATCTCGCGCCAGATCGCCGCTGCCGCGTCGAGCGTCGGCGCTTCGCCGGGTGGAAACTGTCGGTTCATATTGCCGTCGCTCGTCTGGTAGCGACCCTGGACGATCGCGGGCGGGTTCGCGAACGGAATCACGACCAGTCTGCCGGTCTCGAGCGTGAGCCCGGTGAGTTGCATCGCGGTGAGCCAGCCTGCCGGTTCGATACCGTGTTGCCCCGCGACGACGACTGCCGTCGGGTCTGTGCCGGTCGACGATCGGCCCTCGACGACGTACACCCCACTCTCGTAGCGGGTGTCCGCCATGAGTGTACGACGCGGGCCCAACTGTGAGAGGACGTCGCGAAGCGAGTCGTCGGGGCGACTCGTCGAACTGGTCTCACGGGTCAGCGGTGATTCGGAAGGGGCGTTCGGGATTCCGACAGTCGTGGCGCTGGCGAGCACTGACAGCGTGCCGGCAGACTTCACGAACGATCGTCTCGTTTTTCGTGACATTCGTTGCGAAGAGAACGTAATTGGTACGAAAAGTATCCGGGGTGAAATCGACCGTTTCGGGCGATCGAACCGACGTAGGCCGTCACTTACTCGTTCGTTCGAATCCGATCGGGGTCCGTCGGTGCACGGATGGGGTCGCGTCGCCCGCGCCCTGAGGAAGTCAGAGGGTGAACCCGAAGTTGAAGTCGCCCTTCCAGTTCGATCGCTCCCCGCGGAAGACGGTGTCTCCCTGGTGGCGGTTGCCGACCCAGAGTACGTCGGCGAGCGCGGTACCGGGGTCGCTCATCACGAGGCCGTCGAAGACGGCGTTCTCGATGTTGTGTGCCCGCCCGCTCTCGCCGAACCGGAGACTCGCATCGTCGGCGTCGATGTCGCTGTTGTGCAGGACGAGTCGGTCGACGTCGGTGCCCCGTCGACTGACGAAGAAGCCGTGGCGATCCTGGTCCGTCTGGGAGTCGAGGTCGTACTCGCAGTCCGTGAAGACGACGTTCGACGAGCGGACGTACACCGCGTAGTCGGAGACGCTCGGACTGGTTCGATCGGTGATCGTACAGCCTTCGAACACCGTGCGCGCGTCGTCGTTGTCGGCGACGCGGATCGCGCGCCCGTTGCCTCCCTCGTCAGTGATGTGGACGCCCGACAGCCGCGCCGGGCCGTCCTGGGTCAGGCGGATGATCTCGGTGTTCTTCTCGACCGTGTTCCGGATGGTGACCCCGTCGACGACCTGACCGCCGCCGTTCTCGAGCCAGAGACCGGACCACGGGTACCCCGGCTGTTCGGTCATCGTGATGCGGCAGTTCTGGACGTAGTCGTTGGCGCCGATGCGGATCGCCGCGCCGGCGCAGTCGCGTGCGTGACAGCCCCGAATGATGTTGCGTCCGGCGTTGTTCGACACGTAGAACCCGTTGTCGACGTAGCCCGTCACCTGGCACCCCTCCCAGAAGTTCGTCCCGCGATTGTAGATCTCCGAACTGAATGGGATCGCGTGCCCGACGTGGGTGTCGCGGTCGTAGTGGGTGTCGCCGTTGTTCAGGTGACAGCCGCGGATGATGTTCGTCGTCGTGAACTGCCGCCCGTCGACCATGATCGTGTGGCGATCACCGCCGAAGTCGGGGTTGCGCCTGTCCCGTCGGCCGCGCATCGAGACGTTCTCGATCAATCCGAACGTGTAGGTGTACCAGCGGCCGATCCCCGCGTCGTACTCGCCGCGGATGTCGACCTGGAGGTCTTTCATCACCGTCCGCTGGGCGTGCGGGAGCGAGTCGTCGATCCGTCCGACGGTCATCAGTCGATCGACGTCCTGGTCGGTGACCCTGAGGGTCGCGAACGGGTCGCCGACGATGCCGAGATACTCGTGGGCGTCGAAGTGAACGTTGTCGGTCTCGACGTGCCACTCCCCGGGTGGGATCACGTAGCGGTGGTTCCGCTCCGTCGGACTGAACGACTGGTAGTGGTCGACGATCGCACCCCAGACGTCGTCTCCCTGTGGTTCGACGCCGAGGTCGTCCCGCACGTTGACGATCGCCGGTGAGGACGAGTCGTCCTGTGGTTGAATCCGCACGCGCCGGGTCTCGCCGCCACCGTCGTCGGGACTGACCGGCGAGAGCGACCCGGCGAAGTCGAGGTGTGTGACTCCCTCGCTCACGGCCGCACCCGAATCGGTGACGGTGAGTCCCTGTCGGCTGGCGTCCTCGCCTGGGGCCGCGCCAGCGACGTCGGCCCCGTCCGAACCCGTCGCCTGCGAGGCCGTGATTCCGCTGCCGACGCCGAGTGTGCCGGCCAGTCGGACGTACGAGCGTCGCGTTAGTCCTCGATTCGCCGCCTCCGATCGATCGTGCTGTCGATCACCGTTCATCGCGAGAATACTGTCATCACAAGTGATCATTTGTTATCGGACGACTACTCGGCGGCAGTGACCGACTGCGAATCCGTTGCAGATCTGTAACTGACCAGAGCACCGTTTCGAGTTCGCAAGTGGCCGGAAAACGGGAGCGACAGCGATCGATGCGGCGGACCGCGATCGGTCGGCGACTCGGGGTCGAGCGTCGGACTCGAACTGCGGCCGGCGATTCGCGGTCGATCGGCGCGTTCAGTCGTCGGCCGGCGCGAGGGGCTGTGCGTCCGTCGCCAGCAATCGGTCGAGCGCGTCGACCATCGCCTCGACGCTCGCGCGGGTGATGTCGGCCTCGCTCCGGGCGACGGTGACCGAGCGATCGTTTCGCGCCATCGTCACTTCGACGGTGACGACGGCGTCCGTGCCGCCGGTGACCGCGTCGACGTGGTAGGACTCCAGTTCCGCGTCGGCCGCGGAGCCGAGCGCCTCGCGGACGGCGGAGACGGCGGCGTCGACGGGGCCGGAGCCGGTGCCGCTGGCGACGCGCTCCTCGCCGTCGACGTCGAGGCGGATGCTCGCCGTGGGGACGGCCCCGCCGCTCGTCGCCGTGAGGTCCAGCAGTTCGACGACGCGCTCGCGATCGTCGCCGGTGACGTCCTCGGCGATCGCCAGCAGGTCGGCGTCCGTGACCCGGCGGCCCCGATCGCCGAGTTCGGTGACGCGGTTCGCGATCGCGGCGACCTCGTCGCCGCTGGCGTCGACGCCGTGTTCCTCGAGCGTCGCCGCGACGCCGGCACGGCCCGTGTGTTTCCCGAGCGCGAGTCGGCGTTCGCGGCCGACGGTCTCGGGCGCGTAGGGCTCGTACATCTTGTCGTCCTTGAGCGTGCCGTCGGTGTGGATCCCGCTCTCGTGGGTGAAGGCGTTCTCCCCGATGACGGCCTTGTTCGGCGGGAGCTGGACGCCGGTCGCCCGCGAGACGATCTGTGCGAGGTCGTACAGTTCCTCGAGTTCGAGCGTCTCGACGTCGTAGACGTGGGCGAGCGCGATCGCGACCTCCTCTAGGGCGACGTTGCCGGCGCGTTCGCCGAGGCCGTTGACGGTGCAGTGAACGAGGTCGGCACCGGCCGAGACGGCCGAGAGCGCGTTCGCGACGCCCAGTCCGAGGTCGTCGTGGGTGTGGGCGCTGACCGGGCCGAGGTCCGCGAGCCGGGAGACCGCTTCGGCGGTCCGCTCGGGGCCCGTGTGGCCCACCGTGTCGGCGAAACAGGTTCGATCGGCCCCGGCGTCGAGGGCGGTCCCCATGAGGTCCTCGAGGTAATCGAGGTCGGCCCGGGAGCCGTCCTCGCCGATGACCTCGACCCAGAGGTCGTGGTCGCCAGCGTACTCCACGAGTTCGGCAGTTTTCGCGAGATTGTCCTTCCGGGAAGTGCCGACCTTGTCCTCGACGTGGCGGTCGCTCGAGGGGACGACGAGGTGGATCCCGTCGACGTCACAGTCGAGCGCGAGGTCGACGTCGGTCCGCATCCCGCGGCAGAAACTGGTCACGCGCGCGTCGAGATCGAGATCGGTGACCCGGGAGATCGCCTGCCGTTCGCCCGCGCCGGTGCAGGCGCTTCCGGCCTCGATGACGGCGACGCCGGCGCGCTCTAGCGCACGGGCGATTTCGACTTTTTCGTCGGGTGAAAGCGAGACACCCGGCGCTTGTTCGCCGTCGCGAAGCGTCGTATCGAGAAGGCGGACGGTACGATCGGATGGAATCGTCTGCTCGGTGGAGTGATGTACAGGCAAGAGTGATGAACTGCGACTACGTTCGTCGCGGAATTTCGCGCCCAGCCGGGTTGCCCCGACTTCCTCTATCCTCGTCCGGCGTTGAGAACGAATCTCGTGCCATTCTATCTCGTCCTATCGAAGTGGCCCGTCTTAAGTTCGCCGGTCACGGTACCATCTGCCCACCCGTCGCCGCGATCGGCGGGCGACCCGAACACCCTTTCCAGTGCCCGTGGTAGCGGGGAGCGAGTATGGACTCCACGCTCGAGCCGCTGGCGCGATCGCTTCGCGACGCGCCGGTCGTCGATCGGGACGGTTATCACTACTTCGTCCACGGCGTCACCGACGGAATTCCGCCGGTCGAACCGGACGTCCTGCGAGCGATCGCGACCGGCATCCGTGACCGGATCGACCTCGCGGAGGTCGACAAGCTGGTCGCGCCCGAGGCGATGGGGATCCACCACGCCACCGCGCTCTCGCTCGCGACGGACCTCCCCTTCGTCGTCGTCCGCAAGCGGGCCTACGGCTTCCCCGAGGAGATCGTCGTCCGCGGGGAAACCGGCTACAGCGAGAGCGACCTCTACCTGAACGGGGTCGACGCGGGCGACCGCGTGGTGCTCGTCGACGACGTCCTCTCCTCCGGCGGGACGATCGAGGCCGTCTGTGACGCGCTGGAGGAGTGCGGGGCGGACCTGCAGGACATCGTCGTCGTCCTCCGGCGGGTCGACGGCGATCACGACCTCGATCGGCCGGTGACGAGCCTGCTCGACGTCCGCGTCGAGGACGGCGAACTGGTGATCGTCGACTGAGACGGTCTGCCGTCCCGATGTACCGGTGCGACCGCAAAGCGGTCACGGTTGCTTCGGAACTGACGTACAGTAGTTCGTACGAATCGGGGTCAGGACTCCGGCCTCTCGAGGCGGAGGCGATCGCCGGTCTCGACGTTCGCGGCCGCACCGGCGGGTAGCTCGACGATCCGATCGGCCGCCTCGCGAGCGAAGCCCCGCCACGGTCGCAGCCGCTCGACGCGCCGGACCTCGTCGTCGACGATCCAGACCGCGTCGATCGGGAACGGGACGAACAACATGTGGACGTCGCGAGTCCTGGCCGTGCCGAACTCGAAGACCAGCGCGTACTCGTCCGGGAGCGATCGGCGGAACATGAGGCCGCGGGTCTGGCTCCAGAGCGAGTCCGCGACGTCGATGGTCGTCGCGAGGACGGCCTCCTCGTCGTCCCCGACCGGATCGTGAACCAGGCGCACGCCATCGAGTCGGAACGGGGACGAGAAAAAGCTCCCGACCGGTCGCCGGCGCGACCGCGGGCACGCTCGACGACGAGGGGACGGGCACCGGCGGTGGTACCAACGGCGACGGTGGCCCACACTCCGGACGGCTCCGGGGTCACGCACCGGGCGATTCAATTGTCCGCGAGTCCTACGTGGCGGCGATGGAGAAAACGCCGAAGGGAACCTCCGTCGGCGTCGACGATCCCTACGAGTTCGCCGGCGTCTGTGATTACCTGACGGGCGAGGGCAAATGCAGGTACGCCTTCGACCACTACGAGCACGACCCCGAGTTCGCCCGGGAACGCGCACAGGCGGACTACGCCTGTCCCGTCGTCGACCCCGAAACGGACGAGACGTGGGCCGACTGCCCGCACTTCCGGTCCCGGAACCGCGATCGCGAGTGCGTTCGCTGCGGTCTCGAGGCGAAGCGGATGGCGCACTCGGACGAGCGGCCGCTCCTCGAGGAACACCACCTCTCCTATGCTCGCGACGGCGACACCCTCTCCCACGAGATCACGATCTACCTCTGCCGGTGGTGTCACTCGAAGGTCCACAACTCCTGGGCCCGCATCACCGACGACGCCGCACCGGACCCGGACGCGATCGCGACGCTCGAACACCGTCGGAGCCGGGAACTCGACGAGGCGGGGTTCGAGTCGGCCGCGGAGCGGTACGACGACGGGAGCCAGAACGGACGCCGATGACGGCGGCGAGTGACGCGCTCGCGCTCCGGACTCGCCGGCGGTTCGGAGAGAGCGGTTTTCGGGGCCCGGCGTCCGGGCGAGAGTGGTGAGAAAACGTCGATCGTCACAGTTGCCACGGCCGCTCACTGTCGGGACGATTGATTCGATCGATCGGGGCCCGGGATCGATCGGCACCCGACCCAGCGAAACTGCGGCTATAGCCCGATCAGCCGCCGAACGTGAACGTCTCGTCGGTTCCCGTTTTGTCCGGTTCGTCGTCGTCTGTCTCGGTCCTCGTCGCGTTCGACGGATCGGTGGCGCTGTCGTCACCTGTAGCCGCGTCAGAGGTGTCGGTGGCGTCGGCGGCACC
Organism: Halosolutus amylolyticus; assembly: GCF_023566055.1. Lineage (NCBI taxonomy): Archaea > Methanobacteriati > Methanobacteriota > Halobacteria > Halobacteriales > Natrialbaceae > Halosolutus > Halosolutus amylolyticus. The sequence goes on from NZ_JALIQP010000004.1 coordinate 414,151, forward strand.
GACGGTCGCGTCCGCGGTCGAGACGCTCTCGCTCTCGATCGCGGCCGCGTCGGAACTGGCGTCGGCGTCCGTCTCGAACCGATCGAGCGCTTCGGAGAGGGCCACCGCCTGCTGTGACAGGTCGTCCGCCGACGCGGTCACCTCCGTCAGTGCGGAGGTCTGCTCCTCGGCGGAGGCGGCGACGTTCTGGGCTTCTGCCGTCGTCTCCTCGGCGATCGTTCCGACCTCGTCGACCATCGCGACGACCTCCTGTGTCGAGGCCGCCTGCTCCTCGGTCGTCGCCGAGATCGACTGGACCCCGTCGTTGGTCTCCTGGGCGTACTCCGCGATCTCTTCGAGCGCGCTGCCGGCGTTGGTCACGAGGTCGTTCACGTGCTGGATCTCCTCGCTCGTCCGATCGACCTCGTCCGCCGAGCGCTCGGTCTGCACCTGGATCTCCTCGAGTCTGCGATCGATCTCCTCGGCGGTCACTTTCACGTCCTGGGAGAGTTCCTTGACCTCCGACGCGACGGCGCTGAATCCGCCGTCGTCGTCGCCCGCCGCGGACCGGGACGCCTCGATGTTGGCGTTCAGCGCGAGCATGTTCGTCTGCTCGGCGATCTCGGCGATCCGATCGATCAGGTCGTCGACCTGGTCGACCTCCTCGCGGAGTTGGTCGAACTCCGAGACGACGGATTCGCGTTCCTCCTCGAGGGTCTCACACGCCTCGATCGCGTCCTCGACCGCCTCGTGGCCATCGCGACTGGTTCGCGCCGTCCGTTCGGCGACGTCGGCCACTTCGTTCGAGGCGGCGGCGATCTCCTCGGTCGTCGTCGAGAGGTTGTTCATCTCGGCGTCGACGGAGCGCAGTGACTCGTACTGCTCGTCCGCGCCGTCGGAGATCTCCTGGATCGACTCGGTGACCTGCTGGCTCGCGACCTTGACCTCCTCGCTCGAGGCGGTGACCTGTTCGCTGGCCGTCGCGACGTCGGTCGCGAATCGGTTCAACTGGTCGATTGTCGTCTCGATCTCGACGAGCATCTCGTTGAAGTCCGTGGCGATCGCCTGCATGGTCTCGTTGTCCGAGACGTCCGGGTCCATCCGAACGGTGAGGTCGCCGTCCGCCGCCCCCTCCATCACGTCACCGTACTCGGCCGCGGCCGCCTGGAGTTCGTCGTTTATCTGCTGGACGCGCTCGCGTTCGCGCTCCGCGTCGGCTCTCGCGTCCTCGGCCTCGGTGATCTGCCGTTTCAGTTCGTCGCGCATCGACGCGAACCCGTCGTAGAGGCGACCGATGTTGTCGATCCGGTTCGTCTCGAACTCCACGTCGAGGTCGCCCTGTTCCATCTCCTCGACCTTCCCCGTGAGACGATCGACCGACGTTGCCGTGTTTCGCCCGATGACGGCGCCGACGAGACCGATCAGGACGACGCCGGCGATCGTGGCGATCGTCCCGAACTGGTTGACGGTATTGACGAACCCGTACGCTTCTTCGTCCGACGTGTGGACCAGCACGGCCCAGCCCGTATCGGTCTGTTGATACGCGGCGACGTATCCGCCGGGAGCGAAGTCGTACGGCTCGTCCTGTAGCGTCTCGCTCGGCGGTTCGTCGACGGTTATCGCCCCAGACTCGTCGCCGCCGAACGCCTGCTCCAAGATACCGGCGTCGTCCTGGTACGACTGCTGGAAGGAGCCGAGGTCCGACCCCAGGTACTCGTCGTCGGCGACGATCTCACCGTTCTCGTCGACGACGATCGTCGACGTCGCGTTCGAGTTGGAACTGGCGATGTCGGACGTTCGTTCTTCCAGGTTGACCGTGACGACGAGTGCGCGGTCGTCGACGTCCTCGATCCCCCTGTAGTACGAAACCACGGCGGTATCGCCGCCGATCGCGTACGGCTCCGTTCGTTCGACGTCGCTCGTGGACACGTCCTCGAGACCGGCGGTGTCCGGGAAGTCGAGATCGTCGAGGGTGTCGCCCGAGATCGCGGTCGTGGCGACCAGTTCGCCGGAGGTCGTGTCGACGTAGTGGATGTCGACGTAATCGGCCGGGAGTTCGAACTTGAGTTGCCTGAGGTACGACTGGATTTCGTCCTCGGTCCCGTCCACCATCACCGGCGCTTTCGTGTTCGAGGAAACGAGCCGTTCGTTCCGCTGGTGCCAGTTATCGATCGTCGTCGCTTCCTGAACGGCGACGGTTTCGTACTCATCGAGCGCGTTCTGCTCGACGTCCTCGGTAATCTGTGCGGTGGCGACGAGCCCGATCGCACCGACGGAAAGAGCCAGTAGTAACAGTACAATTCCGAATTTGAGTGCATAACTCCGCCGAATGACCGACGGAACGAGTCGACGCAAGCTCCCCTTCATACGATCACCTCTCGAACGTATAGACAATAAATGATATGTTTCGTGTATGAATATTCTATCGGGTGATATTTTTGGGAATTATCGACCCCTTGCCGCAATATTTTGTAAAGGATTGGAGAATCTGGCGCGTCCCAGGTGTCCGACGTCGGTCGAACGACGGGACGGCGACGCAGTGTCGCGGCGTACCGTGACGTCGGGTTCAGTCGAGAATGTCGCCGACCCGCCGCGGTTCTCCCTGCAGGTTCGGCTGTTCGGCGACGATCTTCAGGACCTCGTGGTCGGTCACGTCGTGGTACGGTTTCTCGATCGCCTCCTCGATCAGGTCACGATCGAGGCGAAATTCGGTTCCTTCGTAGACGACGTCGACGCCGTCGTCGTCGAACGCGAGCGTAGTCATGGCGGGTCGTAGGAGGTGGTGGGTGAAAAACGGGACGACTGCGGTCGACGATCCGGATCGACCCGCTACGCGGCCGGGGATCGTCCGACGGTCCGACCGTTCCCCTGCTCGTCGACCCCCGTCGTCCCGATCGTCAGACGGACGGCAGACGACGCGCGAGGTTTAATAGTGGGTGTCTTCATTGGATGGAAGTGTGGCCATCAGCAGGGATCCGCTCGACGAACTCGTCGTTCCGGACGGGACCGAAGCGAAGGAAGTCGCCCTCGAGACCGACGGTGACGTCCTCGTCGGTGGCCGATCGACCGTCGAGTTCGGCGTGCGCGGCCGTAACGTCCTCGCCGGCGAGGGCGTCCAGTTCGGCGGCGACATCGAGGCCGAGGGCGACTGCCGCCTCGACATGTGGTGCGAGGTCGCCGACAACGTGCTGGTGGGTCAGGACGCCTACATCGGCGAGCGCGTCCACGTCGGCGGCGAGATGAAAGTCGCCGGCGACCTGGACATCGGCGACGACGTCGAGATCGAGGAGGGGTTCGAGGCCAACGGCTGGATCGTCATCCGGAACCCGATGCCGACGATCGTCTTCCTGTTCGTCTACCTCAAGCACCTCCTGCTGATCGGCGAGGAGGACGCGGCCCAGCAACTCATCTCCGAACTCACCGACGAGGACGACCCCGACGCCGAGCCCCTCGTGATCCCCCGGAACGCGTCGGTCGGCGACGACGCCTGGCGCGTCTCGACCCCGGCGACGATCGGGGATGACTGCCGCCTCCACGGCAACGTCCGCGCGGAGACGATCGACGTGGGTGCAGATTGCAACATCTTCGGCAGTCTCCGGGGGCGTGGCGACGTGACCGTCGGCGAGGGGACCCGCGTCCACGGCGACGTGACGACCCGCGACGGCGACGTGACGATCGCGGCAGACGCCCGCGTCCTCGGGGACGTCTCGTGTGCGGACCTCGAACTGGGCCCCGGCGCAGAGGTGGACGGGACGATCCGCGCCGACGGCGAGATCACGATGGGAACGACCGAACGAGACGTCGAGTAAGCCGCACTCTCCGACTCTCCCGCCGATCGTCGACCACCGATTTAAATGCCGAGCGTTGCGCTCGATCGACTCGTTTTCGTCGCGAGTTCGTCGGTGCCGTCCGGCGAACTGTTCGATGCCAGTTTTCTGCGAGTGATTCCCACCCACATTCTTATTAGTGTCAACTCCGATAGGACGGAACGGGCATGATACGCGAGACCATACCGAAGAGACGGAGGTATACATGCGATCGATCGTACTGACAAAGGGCGTCCCCGACTTCTCGGAGGGGGCCGTCTCGTTCGACGAGGACGGCCACCTGGAGCGGGGCAAGACGCCGACGGTGATGAACCCGAACGACGAGTTCGCCTACCAGGCCGCCCTGCAGACCAGGGTTCGCCACGGCGGCCACGTCAGCGGGATGAGCATGGGACCGCCAGGCTACGCGGAGGTCCTCCAGGAGGGAATGGAGTCGGTCTACGCGAACGACAGTTACCTGCTCTCCGATCGGGAACTCGCCGCCTCGGACACCTGGGCGACGGCGATCACCCTGAGCGCCGGCCTCGAGACGTACCAGGAGGAGGTCGGCGATATCGACCTCGTCTTCGCCGGGTTCAAGTCCGCGGACGGGGAGACCGGCCAGACCGGCCCCCAGACGAGCTGGGCGATGGACTGGCCGATCGTCACCCACGTCCTCGCGCTGGACGTCGACCCCGACGAGCGGCTCGTCCGGGCGAAGCGCCTCGTCGAGGGTGACGTCGACGAGATAGAGACGGTCGAGGCGCCGATGCCGTGCATGATCGTCACCGATCCCGAGTTCGAGCCGTCCTACCACAAGGCGTCCCACCGGCTGACCCACAAGCAACTCCGGGCTGAGACGCAGGACCGCGCGGCCGACCACGACGAGCACCTGACGACGTGGAGCCAGGAGGACCTGAACCTCGATCCCGACTACATCGGGCTCGACGGCTCGCCGACGATCGTCTCCTCGGTCGATCCGATCCCGAAAGCGCCCTCGGAGCGCGAGGCCACGATGATCGATCCCGACGACGAGCGTGGGATGGAACAGGTGCTCGAGGAGATGCAACCGTACGCCGCGGAGGCGGGTGACTGACAATGACGGCGATCGATCCCGACGACTACACGGTCGAGGAACTGACCGATGAACTCGAGACGATCGACGACGAGGAAACGCTCCAGTCGGTGCTGGAGGCCGAGCAGGCCGGTCAGGACCGGACGACGGCTCGCGAGGCCGTCCGGGAGCGACTCGAGGCGATCGACGCCGACGGCGACACCGACGGCGTCGAAGACGGAACGGAGACGGAAGGCGAGTACGAGGAGACGAAAGAGGACGTCGGCGAGGACGCGGAGGGCGAGGAGATCGACGACGCCGAGGAGACGGACGCGGACGAGACCGACGAAGAGGCAGACGCGGACGAAGCCGACGGAGAGGAAGAAGACGACGGCCTCTCCCACCCCACGCGGGACAAGAGACACGTCCGCGCGCTCGAGGACGGCCACTACGAGGACATGTGGGTGTTCTGCGAGACCCAGGGCGGCGAGTTGCTCGACGTCTCGACGGAGATGCTCGGCAAGGCCCGCGAACTGATGGACGGGTTCGCCGAGGAGTACGGCGACGAGGAACGCGTCGTCGCGTTCCTGATGGGCGATGACTGCGAGGGACTGGCCGAGGAGTGTATCGCCTACGGGGCCGACGTCGCCGTCTACCACGACGACGATCGGCTCGAACGATTCCTGCACAAACCTTATACCGAGATTTCGGCCCACATGGCCCGCGGTCAGGGCTCGATCGAGAGCACCGACTGGCGCGACTACGACGAACCGCGGTACGTCCTGTTCCCGGCGACGAACAACGGCCGGGATCTCTCGGCGAAGGTGCAGGCCGAACTCGACTCCGGGCTGGCGTCGGACTGTTCGGACCTCTTCATCGAGGAGAACGAGGTCTCGAACCCCGTAAAGACGGGCGAGCCCGGCGTCAAGAAGACCTTCGAGAAGGTCCTGCACATGAAGCGGCCGGACTTCTCCGGCTTCGAGTACTCGACGATCCTCTGTCTGGACAATCCAGGGCGGGACTTCCACCCGCAGGGAGCGTCCGTCATTCCGGGCAGCTTCGAGCCGATGGAGCCGGACTACGAGCGCGAGGGGCTGGTCGTCGAACACGAGATGGACCTCCCCGACGAGTGGTTCGCGGTCGAGATCACGGAGTACGATCGACTCGAAGCGGGCATCGACCTCACCGGCCACGAGGTGGTCGTCTGTCTCGGTCGCGGCATCGCCGACGATCCCACCCGAGGGATGGAACTCGGACTCGACCTCGTCGACGCCTTCGAGGACGCCGAACTCGGCATCACCCGCGGAATCGTGACCTCCTCCTACGAGTTCGAGGGCCACGTCGAGGAGTACTCGAAGGAGGAACGCCAGATCGGCGAGACCGGACAGGTCGTCGCGCCCGACCTCTACGTCGCGGCCGGCGTCTCCGGCGCGGTCCAGCACAAGGTCGGCATGGACGAGTCCGACACGATCGTCTCGATCAACACCGATCCCGACGCGCGCATCAGGGACTTCAGCGACTACTTCGTCGAGGGCGACCTCTTCGAGGTGCTTCCCGAACTCACCGCGGCCGTCGAATCGGGCGCTATCGAACTCGAGGCAGTCGCGGACGGGGGCGGAGGTGACCACGATGACTGACGAGCACGAACACTACGAGGCGATCGTCGTCGGCTGTGGGCCCGGCGGGGCCGCGGCCGCAGCACGGCTTGCCGATCACGGGGTCGAGACGCTCGTCCTCGAACGCGGGACCGGTGCGGGATCGAAGAACGTCTCCGGCGGGTTGATCTACGCCGAGGGGTCGGCACCCTACACGATCGACGACCTCTTCGACGGCTTTCGCGAGGCCGCCGCTGAACGGCCCATCACGGACTACCGGATCCACAACGTCGCCGGAAACAAGGTCAAGACGTTCGATCTGACGGATCTCCACGAGCACGACACCGACTGGTGCGACGCCGTCCTCCGCCGCAGGATGGACTCGTGGCTCGAACGACGCGTCCACGAGAAGACCAGCGAGACGGGCGGCGGCGTGCTGACGAACGTTCGCGTGAACGGCCTCCTTCGCGAAAACGACGAGATCGTGGGCGTCACCTGCGACGAACTCGACCCGATCGAGGCCGACCTGATCGTCGCGGCCGACGGGGTCAACTCCGAACTCGCCCGCGATGCCGGCCTGATGGACTGGGAAGAACCCGACGAGTGGTTCCAGGGCGTCAAGGCCGTCGTCGATATGGACCCGGACGTGGTCGACGATCGGTTCTCGATCGACGAGGACGAGGGCGTCGCCCACCTCTTCTCCGGCGACCTCTTCGAGGACGTTCGCGGCGGCGGCTTCCTGTATACGAACGAGGACTCGCTGTCGATCGGGACCGTCTTCCACCTCGACAGCCTCGTCGAGCAGCAGGCCGAACCCCACCAGCTACTGGACGCCCTGCTGACCCACCCGGTGCTCGCCCAGTGGCTCGGCGACGAGTACCACGAGCGCGAGTACGCCGCCAAACTCGTGCCGGACTCGAAGAAGGTCGCTCACCCCGAACCGTACCAGGATCGACTCGTCCTGGTTGGCGACGCCGCCGGACAGATGCAGGCCCAGGGGCCGATCATCAAGGGGATGAACCACGCCGTCACCGCCGGCGCGCTGGCGGCCGACGCGTTCGCGACGACTCGCGGCAGCGCCGATCCGACCGCGGCCGGCCGGCGCTACGCCCAGTTGCTCGAGGATTCGGGGACAATGGCCAAGCTTCGACCCCGTCGGTACGACCTCGCTCGCACCGTCGGCGAGCGCGACGCCGTCACGAACGTCGTGGAGACGGTGCTCGACTCGCCGATCGGTGCCGTCGCGATCGGCAACCCGATCTCGAAGCGACTCCTCGAGCGGGCCTACAACTCGCCGTTCATGGTGTCGATGCTGCCGGACACCCGGACCGGGTACGTCACCGTGCCGGCGATCATCGGCGAGGAACACGGGAAGACGATCCACTGGGACAGCGAGGTCGAGCCACCGTCGCTCGAGGAACGCATCGGTGACCTCACCTACGACACGGACGTCGGCAACCCCCACATCGAACTCACCGACGAATCGTTCGAGGCCAGCGGGGCCGCGGTCTACGCCTGTCCGGTCAGCGCCGAAGACTACGGCGGCGGCTGCTACCGCTCGGAGGAGGTGAAACGGAACGGAACCGAAGAGACCGTCGTCAGCCTCGACACCCAGCCCTGCGTCGAGTGTGGGACGTGTGCGATCGTCGCCGACACCGAGTGGGAACACCCCCGCGGCGGCAAGGGCGTCGAGTATCGCGAGGGGTAGTCGTGAGTCGCTACGGACCGCGAATCGCCGCGCTCGCCCGCCAGGCCGAGCGCGATCGGGCGGCCGTCGATCCGTACACCGCGACGACCGACGAGGCGATCGAGTACCTCCGGGACGGGGCGGGCCAGGCCATCTGGCTCTACGTCGAGGCCCGGACCGGCGGTCGGATGGTTCCGTTCTCCGAGGCGGAGTTCGCCGCGCTCGAGGGAGCAATGAACCGGTGGCTCGAGTGTTACACGCGGTGTCACGGCGTCGCCCTCGAGGCGGAGTTTACCGTGCGCGAGGCGGCCGAACTCCTGCTGGAGACGCGAAACGTCGTCGACACGGCCCAGTTGTTGACCTGCGTCCCCGAACGCGGGAACGGATATCGTAGCCACTGAAACGATGTACACACTGATCGCAAAACCGTCCCGCGATCGGTGTGCAGTGACTTTCAGTGGCTACTACAGGACGCGGGCAGTTCTCACGAGGGCTGTACGTTCGGGTCCGACAGAATCGATCCTGCACGCGTCGACACTCGCCGTCCGCGATCGGCCTTTCAGCGGTCCTGATCATACGCCCTTTTGACTAACAAGCAAGTGACGGGTTACTGATTATCGGTATCGATCCCTCACAGGGGAGTATGGAACGTGACGACCAGTTTTCCCGACGACGGATGCTCCAGTTCACAGGTGCCGCGGCAGTAACGACGCTCGTCGCAGGATGTGCAGACGGTGGCGGTGGCCCCGGTGAAGGAGAAGACGGCGAGGAAGAAGAAGACGGCGCTGGCGAAGGAGATAACGAAACCGGGGACGGTAACGAAACCGAGGACGGTGAAGAAGACGGCGAGGCGATCAGCCCCGACGACGAGATCGAACTCGGTGCCGAGGTACAGGCCTGGATGGGCCAGGCCCCGGACCAGATCGCCGACCAGGAGAACCCGACGCTCGTCCTCCAGGAGGGCGAATCCTACGACATCACATGGGAGAACCTCGACGGCCAGATGCACAACATCGAGATCGTCGACGATAGCGACGAAGTCGTCGACGACTACTCGACCGACGAAATGGGGGAGGAAGGCGAGACCCAGACCCTCGAAGTCGACGAGATCACCAGCGAGATGGCCGAATACGTCTGCCGGCCGCACGAAGGCACGATGCGCGGCACGATCGAGGTCGAAAGCGGCGACGGCGGTATGGAGGAGGACGGCAACGAGACCGACGGCAACGAAACCGAAAACGGCAACGAGTCCGAAGACAACGAATCAGAAGACAACGAGTCCGAATAACACCGAGCGTCGACGGATCACTCGCGGCACGCAGTAACGGAGACGGTCACACTCGCGGCGTGCCGTCACGACGTCCTACTGCAGGTACCGTTCGAGCTCCTCGCGTTGTGCCGGGAGGTCTTCGGTAGCGTCGTGACGACCTACCTCGAACTGTTCGTCGAGTCGTGCGTATACCGTCCGGGTTCGATCGAGAAGTCGTTCGAGGTCCCGACTGTCGGGACTCCCAGTTTTTTCGTCGCGGAGCTCTCGATCCGCGGCCAGCAGCAGGTCGGTACCGGCCGTGAGCGCATCGATCTGGTCGTCGGCGAGTTCGTCGACGGCGTCGATACCAGCTTCGAGTTCCTGCTCTACGACGTCCAGTAGCTGCGCGTGAGCCGCGTACAGATCAGATACAGCCGATGCCAGGGAAGCCGATCGCCCTCGCCCGTGAGCACCGCTGGTCTCCGTCCCCGTTTCCGTCTGCTCCGCGACCGCACGGCGTGATGCGCGGGTCCCCGCTCGTACGGCATCGAGTCCGAGTCGCTGGAGTGCCACGCTCCCTTCGAGTGCGCTCAGCGTTGCCCCAGAGAGCGCTCGCTGGATCGCAATACCCTGTGCGAACAGGGACGTCGATCCCACCATGGCAGTTCGCTGTGCGGCGAGCAGTGTCTCCGCCGAGAACGACGCACTCCGTCGGCTACGATCGTCGGTATCGTTATCGGCGCGATCGCCACCGCCGACTGCGGCGTCGGGAACCCGCGCTTTCGAGCCGACGGCTCCCGACGGCCAGTCCACCGCTTCCTCGCGATCGAGCGCCGTGTGGCCCGCGATCCCGATTTCCGGTCTCACACTGCCGACGCTCACATCCGGCGCGTCGGTCTCCGAACCGATCTCGGCGTCGACGCGGGGCTGTTCGACCGTCTCGGATTCGACTCGGCCTTCGGCGTCGGTCGTCTCTCCGGCGAGCGTGTCGGGGCCGATCTCGGCCTCCCGTTCGCGGGTGGATTCGACGGCCGCCTCGACGTCGACGCCGGTCCCCATGGCGTCGGCCAGGTCCATCTCTTCCGTCGACGCTCCGTCGGTCGAGTTCCGTTCGTCGCTCGTCGCGGCGGCTTCGAGGTCGAGTCCGGCGTTCAGTTCGGCTGCCGGATCCCGCGGTGACTCCTCGTCCATGCCCCGTTCGTCCGTCGCGACCGATTCGGGATCGGACCCCGTATCGAGGTCCTCGACTGCGGTCGTCTCCCGACGCTCCTCATCGGGTCCCTCGTCGTCGACAGCCCCCTCCAGATCGGTTCCGCGATCCAGCCGATCGGCGAGCGCTGACGTGCCGTCGGCAGTTCGATCCTCGCCGTCGTCTCCCTTGTCGGCAGGGTCTTCCGTGGCGCTCCACTCAGCATCGGTGTCCGACGCGTCTCGATCGCCGGTCGGCCCCTTCGTGGCGCTCCACTCGGCGTCCGTGTTCGACGCGTCTCGATCGGCCGGCGGCGATCCGGGGTCCGGACGTGTCGGTTCGTCGATCACATCCACGTCGTCTGCCCCGTCCGCTTCCGCAGTCGAGTCTGGGGGCTCGTCGATCGACGTTCCCGGTTCGCTCTCGTCGACAGCGTTCGCCGACTCGATTTCGTCGAGGTCCGCGGGCGGTTCGATTTTCGTCCCACGATCGAGTTCGTCCTGGAGTTCCGCGTCGGTTTCCATCGACGGTTCGACGCTCCCGTCGTCCGTCCCATCTGGCTCACGTTCGAGACCGTCTCCGTGGGGATCGCCATCGATGCTGGCCGTCGGATCGTCCCGTTCGTCGGCCGCGGTGGGGTCGGGCGTTGCACCGTCCCCGTGATCGTCGATCGGCGGATCGGACCCCACGTCGTCAGTTTCGCCGCCCCGATCGGGGCCGGCGCCTGAGCCGCGTCGGTCGTTCTCGGGAACGGACGCGTCGTCCCGGTCCAGCGACTCGATCTCGAGACGGATCGTCTCGTCCGTTATTTCCTCGACTGCCTCGTCCCGGACCGCGAACGTGTCGTCGTGGGCCCGGCCCCAGCCGAGCGTCGCCCTGATCGAATCCATTACGCCCGAGCGTGGCTCGACGTGCGCGACGTCGTCGTCGATCGCCGTGACGACCCCGATCGTCTCGCCGTTCGCGTTCTCGACTCGTTTCTCGACGTCGCCGTCGGTGAACGTCGCAGACATGGTCGCCCTAGCGCGACGTCCTCCCAAACCGGCGTTGCCTGCACCCGCGGGCCGGGGCGGCCACCCAGCGACTGGTCAGTCGAATCCTACGCAACGAGGGGCGTCAGCGTGCCGGCAGGGCGGAGGCCGTCTCGCGATCGCCCTCCGTCAGCGCTGGAGCGTAAACGAGACGTGAACCGTCGTCCTGTACTGTTCGATCTCGGCTTCTGGGTGAGAAGCAGGACGTGGCCGGTGAGCGACCGGGGCCGACTCGCAGAGATCGTCGAACGGCGCGGCGATCGTAACGGGTCAGTAGATGAGTTCGTCGTCGTTCTCGACCATGTAGAGCGTCCGTGCGGCAATGTTGACGGCATGGTCGCCGACGCGTTCAAGATCGCGGATCGTCAGCAAGAGCCGCGAGACGTCCTGCAGGAGGCGTTCGACCTCGTTCGGCGACTCGAGTTCCCGCTCGATGAGGTCCCGGACGACGATCTCGCTGGCGCGTTCGGCGAAGTGATCGAGGTCGTCGTCGCGTTCGGCGATCTCTCGACAGGCGTCGGTGTCCTCGGCGTCGTAGGCGTCCATCGCGTCTTCGATCATCTCGAGGGTCAGGTCACCCATCTCCTGGACGTCGACGTCGGGGAAGAGGTTGCGCTGGGAGTCGAGCGTGTACTCGCCGAGATTGGTGGCGAGGTCGCCGATCCGCTCCAGGTCGGTGATGATCTTGAACGAGGCGGCGATGAACCGGAGGTCGCTCGCGACGGGCTGCTGGAGCGCCAGCAGGTCGATGCAGTCCTGCTCGAGGTCGAGGTACATCTGGTTGACCTCGTTGTCACCCGTGATCACCTCGTGAGCGAGGTCCTCGTCTTTCTGCTCTAGCGCGTCCAGTCCCATGCGAAGTCGTTCCATCACGACCTCGCTCATGTAGAGGACGTCCTCGCGCAGTTCCGCGAGTTTTTCCTGGTACGATTTTCTGGCCATACGTCTGCCCTATTGTCCGGCCTTCATGTAGTTTGCGCTCATCACACCGTTTCGCAACGAACGAACCAGAAAAATCGACGATCGGGTGCCGAACCGTGTCATAGCTTACCGGTCGCACGAAACGCCTCGAATTCGATACTGCCGACGCCGTGACGCCCGGATGGCAGGGGAACGTTTACTTGAACAGCGGCGAAAACGTACTGTAATGAGCGACTCCGAATCCACTGGTCGTCTCCGCCGGTATCTGGAGGACGAGATGGGGATCTGTCGAGACGAGAACCTGAACGCGCGGATGGAAGAACTCGAACAACTCGAGGCCGAAGCCGGGGAATCGGTGCTCGAACGCGACGTCGCGGTTCTCTCGGCGGTCGCGAACGAGACGCGATACAAGATCGTTCGTCTCCTCGTCGCCGCCGACGGCGAACTCTGCGTCTGCGAGATTTCGCCGCTGGTCGACGTGAGCCAGAGCGGGATCAGTCACGCGCTCTCCCAGTTGTTCGAGGCCGGACTCGTCACCCGTCGAAAGGACGGCAAGTGGCGCAAGTACAGGGCTACCCAGCGAGCGATCGCACTCGTCACCGCGATCGACGGCTCTCGGTGAGTTACCGATAGTTCTCATTCCCCTCAATCGTTCTGGTCAGTGTAGACGAAACGAGCCGGTAGTCACAAACCGATAACTGCCATATATCGACGTGACCACCCCAATTCCATCCGATTCCGATCCTCCGTTCAAATGCGCGGAAAGACGGATAGATATTTGTATGAGGAGTCTCTCATATGAGATATGGATCAACCGAATCCCGGCCAGTCGACGGAGGCTGACGACGCAGCCACCGCCGATCGAACGGCCGTCGACCAGCCGAGTTCGACCGTCCGCCGACAGCGGTCCGGATCGAAACACACCGGTGCCTTCGGTCAGCGAACGGGTCACTCGGACCTGCTGTTCTTCGAGGGCGTTCTCCCGTCCGACGGCTCGGAGATCCGTAGCGACGAACCGATCCACGCCCAGACCGAGCGCTGTCTCGATCGACTCGAGGAGCGACTCTCGAGCGTCGGACTCGACCTCGAGGATATCCTGCGCGTCAGGCTCACGCTGACCGATCTCGACGAACGGGACGTCGTCGATCGGGTGTACGCGAGCCGGTTCGACGGTTCGTACCCGCCACGGACCACGACGGGCGTCTGTGAACTGCCGGGCGGCGCCGACGTCCAGCTGGAAGTCGTCGCAGCCGACGAATGATCGATTCACACAGTTAATCGACGTATGAGAGAGACGAGGAGTGGCCACCCGTATCGAACCGTGCTCGATCGAACCCCGTCCGCAGAGCCGTCGGGGTGGTCGATCGATGAGTGACCTGGACCACGACCACGGCCCCGACTGCGGGTGTCCGGACTGTGGCGATCCGCGATCGATGGACGTCCTCGACAGGTACCTGACCGTCTGGATCTTCGCCGCGATGGCGATCGGCGTGGGGGTCGGCTCCCTCGCGCCGTCGATCGTCGACCCGATCCAGGAGTATCACCTCGTGGAGATCGGTCTCGTCGCGATGATGTATCCGCCGCTGGCGAAGGTCGACTACGGCCGGCTGCCACGGGTGTTCAGCAAGTGGCGCGTCCTCGGGCTGAGTCTCCTCCAGAACTGGCTCATCGGCCCGACGCTGATGTTCGCGCTGGCGGTGGTCTTCTTCAGCGGGATCGTCCCGTGGTTCCCCGCCCGGCCCGAGTACTTCCTCGGCTTGATCTTCATCGGAATGGCCCGGTGTATCGCGATGGTCCTCGTCTGGAACGATCTGGCCGACGGTTCCAGCGAGTACGCCGCCGGACTGGTCGCGTTCAACAGCGTCTTCCAGATCGTCACCTACGGCGTGTACGTCTGGCTCTTCGCACTCGTCCTCCCGCCACTGCTGGGGCTCGACGCGATGGTCGTCGGCATCGACGCGTTCGACATCACCGTCGGACAGGTGTTCCGGGCGATCGCGGTCTTCCTCGGCATCCCCTTCGCCGGCGGCGTCCTCACCCGGTTCGTCGGGGTTCGCTCCCGAGGAGAGGAGTGGTACGAGGAGTCGTTCGTTCCGACGATCAGCCCGCTCACGCTGGTCGCGCTGTTGTTCACCGTCGTCGTGATGTTCGCCACGCAGGGGGACGCTATCGTCGCCCAGCCGTCCGACGTGCTGTGGATCGCCGTCCCGCTGACGATCTACTTCGTCGTGATGTTCCTCGTGAGCTTCGCGATGGGACGCGGGATCGGTGCCGACTACTCGACGACGACGGCGATCGGATTCACCGCCGCCTCGAACAACTTCGAACTGGCGATCGCCGTCGCCGTCGCCGTCTTCGGCGTCGGCTCGGGCGTCGCGTTCGCGACCGTCGTCGGCCCGCTGATCGAGGTCCCGGTGTTGCTCGCCCTGGTCAACGTGGCCATATTCCTCCAGGATCGGTTCGACTGGGCCGGCTACGAGACCGGGCGACTCGATGATCGGACGGTGCTCGACGACTCGACCGTCGACGACGACTGATACGGTCTGTTCTGATTCTTCACCGGTAATCGCCGCCCCGGTCGGGCGATCACCGGTAAAACGTTACAACGATCCGTATGAATCGCGATCCGAACGGGATACTCGGGGCCGATTCGCCCTCGAATCGCGCCGGCGATCGTACTCCGGCGCGTGCCCGCCCGAGAGAAGAACGTACGTCGGCGGGATAGCCCTTGGGCCGACGGAGAAGCGAGTTACCCGAACTTGCCGGTGATGTAGTCCTCGACCCGATCGCTCTCGGGGTTCTCGAAAATCTTGTTGGTGTCGTCGAACTCGACGAGTTCGCCGCCGGTGAGGAAGACGGCCGTCTTGTCGGAGATGCGTGCCGCCTGTTGCATGTTGTGGGTGACGATGACGACCGTGTACTCCTGGGCCAGGTCCTCGATGAGGTCCTCGATCTTCGAGGTCGCGACGGGGTCGAGCGCCGAGGCCGGTTCGTCCATCAGGATGACCTCCGGATCCGGCGCGATCGCACGAGCGATACAGAGCCGCTGTTGCTGACCGCCGGAGAGGTCGAGCCCGCTCGAGTCCAGCTGGTCCTCGACCTCGTCGAGCAGCGCCGCCCGTTCGAGGGCGGTGTGGACCTTCTCGTCGACGTCGTCGTCTTTCCCCTGGACCTTCAGTCCGTAGGCGACGTTGTCGTAGATCGACTTCGGGAACGGGTTCGGCGACTGGAAGACCATCCCGATCTTGCGCCGGAGCGCGACGGGGTCGACGTCGTCGTCGTAGACGTTCTTCCCGCGGAAGTAGAGGTCGCCGTCGACGCGTGCGATGTCGATGAGATCGTTCATCCGGTTGATCGACCGCAGGAACGTCGACTTCCCACAGCCCGACGGCCCGATGAGCGCCGTCACCTGCTTTTCGGGAATCTCCATGTCGATTCCCTGCAGGGCCTGGTCGTCGCCGTAGTAGACGTCGAGGTCACGTGCCTCGATGAGCGTCCGATCGGCGGCCGTTTCGCTCTCGGAATCGTCCGCTCGATCGACGAGGCCGTCCGCTCCCGGCGTCGGTCTGGTTTGCTGGTCGTCGGTCTGTTCCGCCTCTGAGGAGGTCATCGTGTCTTGTGTCATTGTCAGGTCCTCCGCTGATATCTGTTCCGGATGAGGATCGCGATCGAGTTGATCGACAGCAAGATTACCAGCAGCGTCACCACGCCGGCCGCGACGACGCCGTACTGGAACTCCATCTCCGGTCGATCCGCCCACGTGAAGATCTGCATCGGCATCGCGCTGACCTTGCTGAACAGGCTGTTGGGGACGCCGAACACTGCCGTCGGCGCACCGATCATGATCAGTGGGGCCGTTTCCCCGATCGCCCGGCCGAGCGCGAGGATCGTCCCGGTCAGGATGCCCGGCATCGCCCGCGGTAAGATGACGTTCCGGATCGTCTGCCACTTCGTCGCACCCATCCCGTAGCTCGCCTGGCGCTGGGAGTCGGGGACCGACCGGATCGCCTCCTGGGCCGAGATGATGACGATCGGCAGGATGAGCAGGGAGACGGTGAAGCCGGCGACCAGCAGCGTCCCGAACCCGAGGTTCAGCAGGCCCACGAACAGGCCGAGTCCGAGGAGTCCGTAGACGACCGACGGGACGCCGGCGAGGTTGGCGATGTTCAACTGGATGAACCGCGTGAGGTAGCCGTCGCTGGCGTACTCCTCCAGGTAGATCGCCGCGCCGACGCCGAGCGGGAAGGTGATGAGCGCAATCAGGAGCATGAGCGCGATCGAGCCGACGATCGCCGGATAGAAGCCGGCGTCGTACGGGTTGCTGAAGCTGGGCATCCCGGTCAGGAAGTCCCACGTCAGCCAGCCGACGGCGTCGACCGCGACGTTGGCCAGCAACGCCGCGAGAGCGACGATACCGAGCAGGGCCGCCGCGAGCGTGAGCCAGCGGAACGCAACGTCTTTCGACCGACTTACCCGTCCGAACGCCGGTTCGGATCCCTCGGTCATATCGCTCGTATCGGTTTCGGTACTCATTAGCGATACACCTCCCGGTAGCGCGAGGAGACCCACTCACTGAACAGGTTCATGGCGAAGGTGATGACGAACAGCGTCAGGCCGACCGCAAAGAGGCTCTTGTACTCCGTCGACTGCCCGACGACGTCGCTGGCCCCGATCTGGACCATCGCGGCGGTCATCGTCTGGACCGACTCGAGGAACATCCCGCCGGGGTCAGTGAGATCGGCCATCCGCGGGGTCTGTCCCGCGGCGATCGCGACGATCATCGTCTCGCCGATCGCCCGCGAGAGCGCGAGGATGTACGACGAGAGGATGCCCGACAGCGCCGCCGGCACCACGACCGAGGTCGAGACGGTGAACTTCGTCGCGCCCAGCCCGTAACTGGCCTGGCGAAGGGAGTCGGGGACGGCGCTCATGGCATCCTCGCTGATCGAGGACACCATCGGGATGATCATGATCCCAACCATGATCGACGCCGAGAAGGCGTTGAACGTACCGATAGGGACGATCCTGTCGAGGGCAGGAGTCACGTACACCAGCGCGAAGTAGCCGTAGACGACGGTCGGGACGCCCGCGAGCACCTCGAGTGCGGGCTTGAGGTAGGCCCGCCGACGCTCGGAGGCGTACTCCGAGAGGTAGATCGCCGTCAGGAGGCCGATCGGGAGCGCGATCGCCGCCGACCCGATCGTGATGATCAGCGTCCCGGAGATCAGCGGCCAGACGCCGTAGACCTCGTTCGACGGGACCCATTCGGTTCCAGTGAAGAACTCCACCGGGGAGACGGCGGCGAAGAAGTCGACGGCGTCGTACAGCAACGTCGCGAGGATCGCGACCGTCGTGAGGATCGAGAGGAAGGCACAGAGCGCGAACAGCGCCTTGAACGCGACGCCGCGGGCCGACCGTGCCTGATTGTGCGTGAAATCGGGTGTGCTCATTCGTCGACCACCTCGTCGATCGCCGCCCGGAGTTTCTCCAGGTTCTCGTCACGTACGTCCTCGGTGACCGGCACGTAGCCGACCTCGTTGACGGTGTCGGTCGCCGACCGCTCGAGGTAGAACTCGACGAAGTCCCGGACCTCGGGTCGTTCGAGCGCCTGTTTCGCGACGTAGATGAACAGCGGCCGCGACAGCGGCGTGTACTCGCCGTTTTTCGCGGTCTCGAGCGACGGTTCGACGCAGCCGTCGCCGTCGTCGATCGAGACCGCCTTGATCTGGTCGGGGTTCTCGTCGTAGTAGGCGAACCCGAAGTAGCCGATCGCGTACGGGTTGCCCTGGACGCCCTGTACGATCGTCCGGTCGCGCTCGGTGGCGTGGTAATTGGTCCGGTGGGTGTCGTCCTCGCCGATAACGGCCTCGACGAAGTAGTCGAACGTCCCGGAGGTCGTGTCGGCCCCGAAGAATTCGAACTCCTCGTCGGGCCAGTCGTCCCGAACGTCGCTCCAGCGCTCGGCACCCCCGTCGGTCCAGATCTGTCGGAGTTCGTCGACGGTGAGGCAGTCGATGTCTTCGGCCTCGGGACTGACGACGACCGTCAGCGCGTCGGTCGCCACCTGGAACTCGATCGCCTCGATCCCGTTCTCGCCGCACTGGTCGACCTCGACGTCGGCGATTTCTCGACTGGCGTTGTTGATGTCCGTCATCCCCGGACAGAAGAAGTTCGAGAAGCCGCCCCCGGTCCCCGTCTGACTGATCGAGACGGTCACGTCCTCCCGTTCCGACGAGAACTCGGACGCGACCACCTCGGTGATGGGGAACACGGTCGAACTCCCGGCGATGTTCACTTCCCTGGCACGTCCCCCCATCGCCCGCATACAGCCGGACAGCCCGGTTATGGCAGCCGCGCCTGCCCCGGTCAAAAAGTGCCGCCGTCCGAGATCGAACGACGGTGGTCCAGTGGTGTCTTTCGACATCACCTTTGGATCGCCAGCAGCCGGATAAGTACCCTACTATGATGGCTATATAGAGATATGTATTCGATAGACGGGCGGTAACACGCCCCACGAGATCGGAAACCGGCTCGATCGCGGAAGCGATCCTGGCCGCCACAGCAACCATTAGCGGTGTCTGGGAGCCAACCACTTCCACCGCCGATGCTCTGCGGTCGAACGTCGGGAACCAGGCTCCGCCACCATCGAGTACCGCTCCCGATCTTCCGAAATAGCTATATAGGAATCGGGGAACGTCCGTTGTCTGCGCGGGAGCGTCGATCCTGATTCCGTCATCGGGGCAATATCCCATCCAGGGCGTCGCTGTGGTCGTCGAACCGTCTATAGATGCGACCATATTTATACGCACACTCCCGAACGGTCCTCCTATGGAGACGCGCAAGGTCCAGGTGACGGGTGGATCGACCTACACCGTCTCACTGCCGAAAACCTGGGCGACCGAAAACGGCGTCAGTGCCGGGACGACCGTCGAGTTCTACCCGGAGGACGACGCACTGCTGTTGACGCCCAAGAGCGAGACCGATCGCCAGGAGGGAACGCTCGACATCACCGACCTCGAGGGCGAGCGACTCACCCGGGCCGTCATGACGATGTACGTCAGCGGCTTCGACATCATCCGGCTCGAGGCAGGCCGGATTACGACCGATCAACGAAGCGCCATTCGCACCGCCACGCACGGACTGGTCGGCGTCGAAGTACTGGAAGAGACCACCGACAGCGTCGTCATCCAGGACCTGCTCGACTCCTCGGAGCTGTCGATCGTCAACGCCGTCTCCCGGATGCGCCTGATCGCCCAGTCGATGCTCGAGGACGCGGTCACCGCCCTCATCGAGAACGACGACGACATCGCCCACGACGTCATCGAGCGCGACGACGACGTCGATCGGCTCTGGCTGGTCGTCTCCCGGATCTTCCGGGCGACGCTTCGGTCCCCGCGTGCGGCCGAAGAACTCGGCGTCCCCCGCGAGGACTGCTTCGACTACCACTCCAGCGCCCGCCAGCTCGAACGGGTCGCGGACCACGCCGCCAAGATCAGCAACCTCGCGCTGAAACTCGACGAGATTCCACCCGAGGTGGCCGACGCGCTCGTCGCCCTGCACGAGGACGCCTTCGACATCCTCGAGAAGTCGATGGACGCGCTGGTCGCCGACGAAACCGAGGAGGCGAACCGACTCGGACACGCCGCTCGCGAGGCGGTGATCGAGATCGACCAGCACACCCGACGAATCGACGACATGCTCCGGGACCTGGACCCCGTCCAGGCCCAGTCGCTCGGACTGATCGTCGACTCGCTCTCCCGGAGCGCCGACTACGGTGGCAACATCGCGGAAACCGCGCTCCAGAAGGCGGCGCCCCGTCCCTGACCGGCTGCGCGTCCCGTCCGATCGCTCGACTCGGGTCGTCCGGCCCGGGGCCTCCGGCTCAGATCCAGTTCTCCGAGAGACGGTCGTACAGCGGGCCGTTTTCGAGCCCCAATTCCCGGTGGAGGCGGTACTGGACGAGCGCGGGGAGGGCGCCGACGACGGCGACGAGACCGAAGATCGTCCCCTGGACTCGCGTTCCGGTGACGGCCGCAAGAAGGCCCCCGAGTGCCAGCGCGATGACGAGGCCGATCGCTCCGAGATACAGGCGCGAGAGCCACGGCGCACGCGCCTTCTGTTCCGGCGTGTAGAGCGCGTATTCGACGAGACAGAGCGCTCCTGCGAGGAGGAGAACGACCGATAGCAGTCCGACGAACGCCGGCAACATACCCAGTACTCGTTTGCAGGATGACAAAAATCTGTCGTGGCTCCCGTCCGGAAACCGGATCGAGCCGCGACGCTGTGTGACAGACGGTACCCGACCGAAATCGAAACGGGTCGACAGACTAGTCGAGCAGAACGGCGTTGACCTGGCCGGTCTGGCCGGGACGGGACGTCACGCGGGCGGTGCCCTCCGAGGTTTCGATGACGGCACCCTTCGTGATGATGTTCCGGCGAACGTAGTTCGGGTTCGCCTCGTTCTCGACGACGTCCTCGATGTCGGCGCTGACGGTCTCCTCGCCCTTGTTGACGCTCGCGACGTCCGTCGCCAGCGCGCGGGTCTTGGTGTCGTTCCCGCGGACGTCGACGGTCCGGAAGCGGGGTTCGCCGACCTGCGTCTCGGTCGGGAGCCGTCCGAGTTCGTTCTTGCGGCGCTTGCGAACGTTCTTCAGTCGGCCGCCGGTGCGCTTGCGCGTAGATCGTCCCTGGTCTTGCATACCCGATACCAGTCGCGGCGGCTATTTGAATGCAACGAGTCGATCCGCGAGAACGCACCGATCGGGCGCGATCGAACGACCCGACGCCGTTCGGAGCCGCGTTACTCGTCCTCTTCGACGACTTCGGGGTCGCTCATCGCGCTCTGGAGACTGTCCAGCCCGTTGATCCACTCCGTGACGAGGCCGTACTCGAGGTCCTCCGCGACGCCCATGTCGAGTTCCTCGCCGTCGATGATGAGGGTCCCCGCCTGTGCGGCGTAGCCGAGCGCGGCGTCTAGATCCTCCTCGGCTTCGGCGTCCGCCGCGGCCCCGAGGTAGTCGCCGACGCTCCCGTCGTCGGCGGGGCCGGTGGCGACGTACTCTTCGGCGGCGAAGAAGACGCAGACGAGACTCGTCTGGACGCCGTCGACGAGGATCAACTTCTCCTCGTCCTCGATATCGACCTCGCCGAGGACGATCTCGCGGACGTCGTTGATCTCCTCCAGGGCCTCCTCCTCACCGAGTTCGCCGTCGTCGTAGGCGGCGACGATCTTCGCGATCGCGATCGCCGTGTCGTCCTGCAGATTGAGCAGCAGTCGGGCCGACGATTCGTCTTCCGGATCGATCTCTTCGTCTTTGATGCGATCGATCCAGTTCTGCCAGCGTTCCTCCGAGTAGAACTCGGTCGGCGGATTGCTCATACAGACACCTACACCGGCCGCTTGAAATGCCTTTCTCTACACCGGCCGGTACGCGTGACTTTTCGGTTCGAAGACCTGTCGATGGCGGTAATCTCCCGTTATCGGTCCGCGTCCGCGAGCGTGGCCTCCGTGTCGATCCCGTAGACCAGTTCGGGCGTTTCGACGTGTGCGTTCCGGACGGCCTCGTCGTGGCCGTTCTCGAGGAGCCACGAGACCCTGCGGGGGACGGTCTTGGGACCCAGCACGGCTCCCGGCCGATCGGGGTCGTCGATGTAGTCCGTCTCCATGAGGAACGGGTCGCCGCGATCGGCGGCGACCTCGAGGCGATCTTTCTCGCTCATGACGCTCGGGATCGGCCCCTCGAGTCGGCCGCCCGCGTAGTGTTTGACGACCCGGTGGGCCGGCAGTCCCGCCGACTCGGCCCAGTCGGTCACCGCCGTCATGTCCTCGCTCGCCTCGGCGTGGAGCTGGACGGCGCAGTCGAGGTCCGCGGCCCGGTCGAACGCGTGGCGCATGACGGCGTTCGAGGCGTCCCAGACGCCCTCGTCGACGTCGTAGTGGGGCCGACCGGACTTCAGGGCCAGCGCGTCGCCGCGCTCGACGTACTCCGCGGCGACGTCGAGGCCGCCCTGCATGATCTCCCGGGCTTCGGCGGGCGCGTAGCCCCGATCGTCGACGAGCCGCGAGATCAGTCCGGGGTGGACTCCGAGCACCGGCCAGGCGCGCCCGTCGAGTTCGGCCGTGGCCGCGTCGACGATCTCGATCGTCCGCTCGAACACGGGACGGAAGTCCTCGCCCGCGTCGGCCTCGACCCCGAGGTGCCAGGAGGGTTTGTTTACCACGAGCAGGTGGGTGCCGCCAACCCGTGCGAAGTCCCGGACGGCGTCGATGCCGCGATTGGTGTCCGGATCCAGGTGGAGGTGGTTGTCGAGTACCGGCGTGTCGTCGTCGATCATACGTCGGTGTCGGCGATCGAGGCGGGAAAATTCATCGACTCTCCGACCGTCTATCGCGCGCGATCGCCGGGCTGACGACACCCCCGATCCGTTCCGCCGTCGCGTCACTCGCAGGTGTCGCGAGGTCAGGTCGCCGCGCCGATCGCGATCCCGAGACCGTCGTCCAGTTGTCAAACGCAGGTCCGGTTTCACCGCTCCTCGCAGGACGTTTCAACGGCCGGATGCACCAGTTCACGCTTTAAGTCAACAAATCGTTTTCAACTGACGGGTAGTTATTAAAAATAGTGGTAATGAACAGATAGTCTGTTCGACAAACGTTTACTAATATCACGTGGTGGTGACAGTCACTCCATGCCACACGATGGCTCAAGCGATCGGGACACCACTCCGACGGTCTATCGGCGAACGCTCCTGACGTCGCTTTCGATCGGCGGGTTGCTCGGTTCGACGGGACTCGCGAGCGCGACCCCCGGACGCGATCCTGGGCCCCGGAAAGACGAACTCGTAATCGGCTTCTCCGAGTCGGTCTCGGACGTTCGAAGTGCGGTCCGCTCTGCCCTCCCCAGCGACGCCGAGATCGTCCGGCGTAACGAGCGGATCCGCTACGCCGTCGTCTCGGTTCCCGCGGACGCACCCGATCGGGCCCGCGAGCGGTTCGTGGAAGCGGTCTCCCGCGTCGACGAGGTCGAGTACGTCGAGGAGAACGCGACGATCGAGACGATCGCCGAACCGGACGACCCCCACTACGACATCCAGCACGCCCCCCAGCAGATCGACTGCGAAACCGCCTGGGAGACCACGCTCGGCGACGAGGACGTCGTGATCGCCGTGGTCGACCAGGGAATCCAGTACGATCACCCGGCGGTCGCGGAAACGATCGACGATCGGCGCGGCGAGGACGTCGTCGGATCCGGGAGCGATCCCTATCCGGTGAGCGACGAGGAACGGCACGGAACTCACGTCGGGGCGATCGCCGCGGGTGAAACCGACGACGCCACCGGCCACGCGGGCATCAGCAACTGCTCGTTGCTCTCCGTCCGGGCGCTCGACGAGTCCGGTCGCGGCTCGCTGTCCGACATCGCCGACGCGATCGCGTGGGCCGCCGACGCCGGCGCGGACGTCGTCAACCTCTCGCTCGGGACAGGCGGCGACTACTCGACTCTCGCGAACGCGTGCGAGTACGCGCGCGATCAGGGCTGTCTGCTCGTCGGGGCCGCCGGGAACGGAGGGACCGACGGCGTCGCGTATCCGGCGGCGTACGAGAGCGTGATCGGCGTCTCGGCCGTCGACGCGGACGACGAAATTACTGGCTTCTCGAACACGGGGCCCGGGATCGACCTCGCGGCACCGGGGACGATGCTCGTCTCGGCCGTTCCCTGGAACGAGTACGCGCGGATGTCGGGCACCTCGATGGCCGCGCCGGTCGTCTCCGGCGTGGCCGGCCTGGCGCGATCGGCCCATCCCGACCTCTCGGGCGAGGCCCTCCGGGAACACCTCCAGGAGACCGCCGTCGACGTCGGCCTCGACGCCGACGCGCAGGGCCACGGTCGCGTGGACGCCGGTGCCGCGGTGACGACCGACCCGTATTCCGAGGGGGGAGACGAGAGCGACGACGAGGAATCGGGCGGCGAGTGCGGCGACGAAACGGTCACCGCGAGCGCCGCCGGCGAACTCAGCGGCGGCTGGTGGGGCGAAAGCGATCGATACACCTACTCCCCGCACACGGCGGATCCGTGTTCCGTCACGCTCACGCTCGAGGGACCGGCGGACGCCGATTTCCACCTGTACGTGACCCTCGACGGGCGATCGCCGACCCGCTGGGACTACGACGACGGAAGCGCCGACGCCGGCGCCAGCGAGACCGTGACCGTCCCGCTCGAGGGTGACGAGGAACTCGGCATTCAGGTCCACGCCGAGTCCGGAAGCGGTGCGTACACGCTGACGGTCCGGGAAGCGGGCCGGTAGCGTCGATCGATCAGGTTCCGAGGGTGATCGCGTCGTCGGCCGCGTTCCGGAGCGCGTCCGATCGGCCGTACGACCCCGGTGCGATCGCGACGGTCTCGACGCCGACGGTTCCCGCGTACTCGAGGACGGGTTTGAAATCGGTGTCACGCGAGGCGATGGCGAGGCGATCGAACGTGCCCTCGCTCGCCAGCGCGGTCGCGTCGACGGCGAGTTTGACGTCGACGTCGCCGCTGGTCACGACCACCTCGAAGCCGCGGGCCTCGGCCGCCTGGATGAGTCCGGGCGTGGCGTGCTCGTCGAGGTAGAGGCGAATGACGCCGACCCGGCCGAGGTCCCGCGCCGCCGTCCGGAGGTCGTCGAGGTCGACGTCGAACTCGTCGCGGAAGACGTTCGGCCCGTCGACGAACAACCCGACGGTCAGCGATCCCTCGGCATCGGGTGCGAAACGGGCACGAACGCGGTCGAACATGCACGCCCGTTTCCCCCCGCCGGAAATAGGTGTGACGGATCGCCGCCGTCACTCGACTGGCGGGACGTACCGCCGTCTTTCCGATCACCCTGATCTCCACTCGCCGCCTCGCGACGATCTCCCGGTGAGACGATCGATCGAGCGACCGAGACCGGGTCGGAGACTCCGCTCTGGGCCTGCAGTCGGCTGACGATCGGCCATTGTCGTGGATGGTAATTATTTCGGGAAAAGAACTTGTGTTATGTTTATTTCATACTGAGAGTGTTGGCACGACATGACCTTCCAGCCAGAACGGAAGTATCGGAAACTCTTTTCGCAGATCCTTCTCATCGTGTCAATACAGTATTGATTATTAGAATGTTTAACAAGAATTTAATGTAGGGTTCATTTCTGTGATCATGGATCATGGTGGAAGAAAATAACGTCCACGTCGATCGCCGATCCGTACTCAAAGCAGCAGGCGCCCTCGGCGCCTTCTTCGGAATGGGTGGCGTCGCTTCCGCGACGCCCGGCCGAACGCCCGGTCCGAAGGAGGACGAAATCCTCGTCGGTACCGCCGACGGCGTCGGTATCGCCAGCGCCCAGGCCACCGTCGAACGGAACGTTCCCGACGGTGCCGCGGTCGTCCACGAGAACGACGAACTCGGTTACATGGCCGTCGAGATGCCCGACGATCGGGCCGGTACGATGGATTCGACCATCGACCGACTCGAGCGCCAGCCCGGTATCGAGTACGCCGAGCGCAACGCCACGTACTACACTCAGCTAGAACCGAACGACCCGCAGTTCGGCCAGCAGTACGCTCCCCAGCAGGTCCGCGCAGACGACGCCTGGGATACTACCCTGGGGTCGATGGACGTGACCGTCGCCGTCGTCGACCAGGGAGTCGACTACACCCATCCCGACCTCGCCGATCGGTTCGAGGGCGACGAGGGCTACGACTTCGTCGACAACGACGAGGACCCCGCACCCGTCGTCAACAGCGAGAACCACGGCACCCACGTCGCCGGCTGTGCGGCCGCGACGACCGACAACGCCGAGGGGACCGCGGGTATCGCGAACTGTCGGCTCATCTCGGGGCGCGCTCTCGGTTCGGACGGCGGCGGGTCCCTCTCGGACATCGCCGACGCGATCCAGTGGGCGGCCGACCAGGGGGCCGACATCATCAACATGTCCCTGGGTGGCGGTGGTGCCAACACCACCATGCGCAACGCGATCGACTACGCCTACGAGAACGGCTCCCTGCCGATCGCCGCCGCGGGTAACGACGGCGGGGCCGTCTCGTACCCGGCCGCGTACGAAAACTGTATGGCGGTCTCGGCGATCGACCAGAACGAGAACCTCGCGAGCTTCTCGAACCGGGGCCCCGAGATCAACGTCGCCGCCCCGGGCGTCGACGTGCTCGCGCCGGTTCCGGGTGGCACCTACGAATCGCTCTCGGGGACGTCGATGGCGTGTCCCGTGGCCTCCGGCGTCGCCGCCCTCGGCAAGGGCGTCAACCCCGACGACTCGCCCGCCGATCTCTGGCAACGCCTCGAAAACAGCGCCGTCGACGTCGGGCTCTCGGACGATCAACAGGGTGCCGGTCGGGTCGACGCGCTCAACATCGTCGACGGCGGCGATCCCGACGACCCCGACGATCCGGACGACCCCGGTGACGGAGAGTGCGGAGACGAGGTCGCCACCGACTCCGTCGAGGGCTACCTCAGCGGCGGCTATTGGGGCAGCAGCGACGCCTACACCTACACGCTCGACACGGCGAACCCATGCTCCGCGACGGTCACGCTCGACGGCCCGTCGAGTGCGGACTTCGACCTCTACCTGACGCTGGACGGTCGGACTCCCAGCACCTGGGACTACGACGCGTCGGCGACCTCCTACGACAGTCAGGAGGAGATCCAGGTCGACCTCTCGGGCGACGAAGAACTGGGCATCCTCGTCGACGCCTACAGCGGCAGCGGCTCTTACACGGTGACGATCGAGGAACTCGGCAAGTGAACCGCCTCGGGGTCAAGCCCCGAGGCTTCCCGTTTCGATGACGCGACTTGCAGGAACCAACGAAGACCGCCCTCCGTCGGTTTCCACAGCGGTCGCAGTCTCCACGAGCGTAACTTCGGCCTGTCCCAGACCTAACTCCTGAAGACCGCGAGAAAGAACGTTGTACGACGCATTTGCGTCCCTGTCCACCTCGAACCCACAACTTGGGCAACTGTGTTCTCGCACCCACAGCGGCTTCTCCGTCTCGACACCACACTCGGCGCACTCCTTGGTCGTCCCCGCAGGGTTCACTTGGATGATGTGAATCCCGTACAGGTCGCCCTTGTACTCCAGCATCTCGATGAACCCGCGCCACGCGGCGTCCTGCTTGTTCCGCGCATTCCCCGTGGACTGAAGCATCCCCGCGACGTTCAAGTCCTCCACGAACACGGCGTCATACGTCCTGACGAGCCACGTCGTGAGTTTGTGCTGGAAGTCTTCGACCTTCCGCTTGATTCTGCGCTTGACTTTGGCAACCTTGCGTCGTTGTTTCTCCCAGTTGTTGCTACCGTGTTCCTTGCGGGAGAGACTGCGTTGCTCGCGGCGCAGTCGTTCGTATTCGTCGGTGAGGTCGAGCCAGTCCACGCTGTCGCCATCTGATGTGTAGATGTAGTTGGTGATGCCGAGGTCGATGCCAACGCAATCCTCAGCATCCAAGTCATCCACGTCGGTTTTCTCAGGGAGCGCGTTATCATCGACTTCGAGACCGAATGTGACGTACCACTCACCCGTCGTCTCCTTCTTCAAGGTGACTTCTTTGATGGTGGCGTTGTCGGGGATGTTGCGATGGTAGCGAACGGGGATATCACCGATTTTGGAGAGCCAGAGCGTAGCAGTCCGACCACTCGTGTTTTTGAGTTCGAAGCCAGACTGCGAGTACGTCATACTCTGGTACTCTCGCGGTGACTTCCATCGAAGTTCACCGACGTTGTATCCCTTCTCTTTCTTGTCCGAGAGGTTGCTGAGGTTGTCGTAGAAGCGTTCGACGGTCTTCTGCAACGCCTTAGAGTGGACATCTGAGAACACGGGCCACTCAGTTTTCCACTCGGTGAGTCGCTTCTGGTGTTGGTACGCCGAACCGATGTTGTCCTCGTTGGTGTCGAGGGTTTGGTATTCGTATCGCGTGTGGTTGTAGGCTTGGCGGTGGATGTCGATGTGGCGTTCGACTTCCGCAGTCACGCCTGTTCGGTCAGGATAGGCACGGAAGCGGTAGTCGTACCACATCGCTGTACCGTGATTATCGGTGTGTTGTACTTAATGGTTGGTGGCACGGAGTGTCGGCTTCATCCACGGGGTCAAGCCCCGTGGCATTCGCCTCGACAGCCTGTAAAACGCATCGAGGGACCGAACTGCCGCGTCGACCCGCGTGGAACCGTCGCGACACGCGCTCGTCTTCTCTTTCGCGATCGATCGCCGGCGCGTGCGTCTACCGTCCGGTCCCGGAACGGCCGCCGAACGGATCGTGCTCGAACCGATCCCCGACCGGCCGCGTTCGACCGACTGACGAAAAGACATTACTATCCCGAGAGTGTCCACCCGAATATGCCGCTTCAGACGCCGCCGTTGCGTGGGATTCACGACGACCGGGGGGCGAAGTTCACGGAGTTCGGCGGCTGGGACATGCCAGTCGAATTCGACTCGATTCGTACCGAACACGAGGCCGTTCGCACCGATACGGGGAAGTTCGACGTCTCCCACATGGGCCAGATTCACGTCACCGGCCCCGACGCGACGACGCTGATGCAACGGCTCACGTCGAACGACGTCACGCGACTCGACGTCGGCGACTCGCAGTACGCGACCATCACGAACGAGGACGGCGTCATCATCGACGACACCGTGGTCTATCGGCTCCCGGACGGGGATGGCGATCGATCGGACGGAAGCGGCGACCCGACGTATCTCTTCGTCCCCAACGCGGGGACCGACGAGGCGACCCACGAACGCTGGATCAGCTACCGGAACGACTTCGACCTCGAGGCGACCGTCGACAACCGGACCGACGAGTACGCGATGTTCGCGGTCCAGGGACCGTCGGCCCCCGACCTGGTCGAAGAGGCGACCGACGAGTCGATCACCGACCTGTCGCGGTTCGAGGCCCAGTACGCGACGATCGACGGCGTCGACTGCTGGACGGCGCGCACCGGCTACACGGGCGAGGATGGGTTCGAACTGATCGTCCCCTGGACCGAAGCCGAGCGCATCTGGTCGCTGTTCGACTGCCAGCCCTGTGGGCTCGGTGCCCGCGACACGCTCCGGATCGAGGCGGGCCTCCTGCTTGCGGGCCAGGATTTCGACCACGAGGACGATCCCCGGAACCCCTACGAGGCCGGCATCGGCTTCACGGTCGCTCTCGATACCGAGTTCGTCGGCCGCGACGCCCTGGCGGCGGTCGACGAGGAGGGCGTCGACGAGAAGTTGGTCGGCTTCCAGCTGATCGATCGGGGCGTCCCCCGGCACGGCTACGACATCACCACCACCGAGAGCCGCGTCATCGGGTCGGTCACCAGCGGGACGATGAGTCCGAGCCTCGAGAAACCGATCGGCCTCGGCTACGTCCCGGTCGAGTACGCCGATCCCGGCACGACGTTGCAGGTCGTCGTCCGCGGCCAGTCGAAAAAAGCAAGAGTTGAACCCCTTCCCTTCATCGATACGGTATAACGACTATGAGTTTCGAAATTCCCGACGACCGGCAGTACCAGGAATCGCACGAGTGGGCAGAAGAAACCGACGGCGTCGTCCGCGTCGGCATCACCGACTTCGCACAGGACGAACTCGGCGACGTCGTCTTCGTCGAACTCCCCGACGAGGGCGACGCGGTCACCCAGGACGAGGAGTTCGGCGTCATCGAGTCGATCAAGGCGGTGTCGGATCTCTACGCCCCGGTCAGCGGCGAGGTCGTGGCGATCAACGAGGCCCTGTTCGACGCGCCGGAACTCGTCAACGACGATCCGTTCGGCGAGGGCTGGATGCTCGAGATCGACGCCGACGACGCGGACGAACTCGACGCCCTCCTGTCCGCCGACGAGTACGAGGACCAGATCGCCTGATACGGATTGCTGTACCGATGCACCGGCGCAACCGCCGCCCGGATCGCGGTTGCGCTGGAACTGACGTACAGTAAGCCGTATGAATCGACCGTCCGCATTCGGTCACTCGTCGGACGACGATCGGTTGATCAGCATCAGCACGGTCCCGACGAGAGCGATCATCGCGACGCTCCAGAGGAGCCAGCCGATCGCCGCGTCGACGACGGCGACGATCGCGAGCGTCGCGAGGAAGACGATGGCGACCGCAATCGTCAGTCGGTCGGCCCGATCGAGCGGTTGGCGGCGGTCGGTCACGGCAGCGGGGTCACTCGAGGGAGACGAGGTGGTCGAGCAACTCCTCTAGCGGTTCGGTCGTGACGGCCAGCGAGTAGCCGTCGATCCGCGCCAGGTCGGCGGCGTGGTCCCACAGGTCGGGTTCGTCGATCCCGTGCAGGATGACGGCGTTCGGTGTCGGGTTGACCACGCGCAACGCGACCAGCGGCGATTCGCCGCGCGTGACGCCCGTAAACACGAGTACGCGGTTCGTACTCTGGCCGTAGAGCCGGAAGAACTCCTCGCTGGAGAGCCGGGTGATCGCCTGGATGCTGTCGATGACCGTGTGGCCGCTGATCCGATCGGTGGCCCCGCTCGCGATCTCGGTCGCGTCGATCGCGTCGTACAGCCGCGCCAGTGGGATCGACGTCGCGTACTCCCGCAGGTCGTAGACGACGTCGCTCTCGAACCCGGCCGACAGTACGCGGCCGTACTGTCGAATGCGATCCCCCCCGCGGCGTTCGTCGATCGCGAGCAGGCCGTAGACGAGTCGGCTCACGACGCCGATCCCGGGACTCTCGCGGCGCCCGCTCTCGTAGTCGGAGATGACCGACGAGGAGACGTCGATCTCCGCCGCCAGGTCGGTCTGGGAGACGCCGAAATCGGTTCGCCACTTGCGTAACGTGGCACCGGGCTCGGTACTCAGCGTGATCTCCCCGGCAATCTTCTCTGCGAGTTCTCGTTTCGGTCCGCGTCCGCCCATGTGCGTCGGTTGCGTGGTCGCGTCAAGTAGCTTCTGAAGATCGATCGGGAGTACAGCAGGGCCAGACCTCTCGTGTCGCCCTCGCCCTCCGAGAGACGGGAGTACCTTGAATATCGGTACCAGAACACGAACTCCATATGCCCTCGGTTCTCGTCCACGTCGCCCTCGCCGGTCTCCTCGGGACCGCGTTGCTCGGCGAGCGGTTCGATACGAAGGCGATCCTCGCCGTGATGGTCGTGACGGCGGCGATCGATCTCGACACCGTGATCGGCATCTACGTTCCCGGCGCTCACCGCGCGCTCTTTCACAACGTCTGGCTCGTGCTCGTTCCCGCCGCGGTGCTGTACTGGGACGGACATCTCCATTCGACGTCGGTCGTCCGCGCGCGCTGGGGTGCCTACGGCACCCGCGTCCTCTGGGTCATCCTCGTTACGGTGCTGTTCGCACACGTCCTGCTGGACGCGTTCTACAACGGCGCGAATCTCCTCTGGCCGCTCCACGATCGGTTCTACGATCTCTCGGACTAGATCATCCTCTCTACCGAGCGCGGGATCGAACAGACGTTCGTCGAGTTCGACGACGGTAACGGGCGGATCACCGAGTCGACGGCCCGCGGCACAACCCGGGATACGTACTACTCGACCGGGTTCAACCCGACGCCCGGAGAGCCCGCCGCGGGCGCGGAACGGACGTTCCCGATCGCGGACACGGGGGAACTGTTCGTGCTCACGGTCGCGGGACTCGGGACGGTACTCTTTCGGATCGCAGAAACGCGTCGCACGTCCGAGAACGAATGACCGCTCTCGCCGTCAGGAGAACCGTCGTTCCAGGAACAAAAGCGGGACCCTCATACGCATCGTTGTAACGTGTTACCGGTGATCGCCGCCCCGGTCGGGCGATCACCGGGAACGAATCACAACCGACCGTATCAGGCGTTGTTCATCCGCTGGCTCTCGCGGTTGCCACAGCGCTGGCACTCCCGGACGCGGTAGGGTTCGCGCGAATACTGGGCGTTCTCGCCGCCTCCTGCCTCGGTCACGAGCTGGACCGACACCTCGTGTAGCGTATCGGTGTCGCATACGGCACACGGTTCGGTCATCCCGTTTGACACACCATCTGTCGTTGCCATACCGGCCCATCACACCGGTCCGTCATATAGCACTGCCAGTGGCTTCGGACGAGGAGAAGGGGTATATATAGGTATTTTCGCATCGTGAGAATACCCCCCGGAACGGGAGCGGTCGATCCCGTCGCTGGCCGTTCGCGTTCGATCGACCGAAAACATATCAGGAGAGAACCATTACGGGGAGAAGTGACGGTTCGAAAACTGGGAAAGTCTTTTGCTCCATCTCTCTATAGGAACTGCACATGGATGACGAGTCCTCCATCGAAGACATTCTCGACATGATCGGGGACGAACACGCCAGGACCGTCCTCGCCTCGATCAGCCGCGAACCCTGTTCGGCGAAGGAACTGGCGGACCGACTCGACCTCTCACAGCCGACGATCTATCGACGCCTCGAACTCCTCGAAGACTACGACCTCATCAAGCATCGGACCCTCGTCGCGGACGACGGGAACCACTACAAGGAGTTTCAGTCCAACTTCAACAGCACGGTCATCTCGCTGGAAGACGACGAGTACGACGTGCGGATCTTCCGCGAAGAAAACCTCCCGGACCGGTTTTCGCAGCTCTGGGACGAACTCGGTGCAACCTAGGAGCGACGATGAGCCACAACGATAGCCACGACCTACTGTGTCCGGGAGGTATCGAGCCATGAACGAGATCGCGGAGGCCGTCCTGATGATGATGCAGATGGTCGTCTTCGCGCTCGCGCTGGGACTGACCCTCATCAGCTTCCAGTCGTACCGGAAGAACCAGTCGAAGCGACTGGAATCCGCGTTCATCGGCTTCGCGTTCCTCAGTATGGGCGTCGCACTCACCACGATCGTTTCCCAGGTGCCGTCGCTGTCGGTCCTGTTCCGAATCGTCGAGACGATCCCGTTCATCATCGGGTTCGGGATGCTCTACCTGTCGCTGTACCGGTGACGTGCCCGCCCGGCGACACGGGCACGCGAGCGCCCGAACAGTGAAGCCCCCGCGGTTCGAGTCGACCCGATATGCCATCGACGGTCGTCCACGTCGCGTTCGCGGGAGTGATCGGGGTCGCGTTGCTCGGCGACGAGTTCGATACCCGGGCGATCCTGATCGTGATGGGGTGTACCGCCCTCCTCGATCTGGATACGCTGATCGGAATCGTCGTCCCCGGAACGCACCGCGCGGCGTTGCACAACGTCTGGATCGTGCTCGTTCCCGCCGCCGTCGTGCTCTGGGACGCCACAGTCCGCGAGAAGTCCGCCCTCCGCGATCGGTGGGGCGACTACGGTCACCGCGTCGCGTGGGCCACGCTCGCGGCGGTGCTGTTCGCACACGTCCTCTTCGACGCCTTCTTCAACGGCGTCAACCTCTTCTGGCCGCTCCACGATCGCTTCTACGATCTCTCCGGGGAGTTGCTCGTGACCGACCAGCGCGGGGTCGTCCAGACGTTCGTCGAACTCGAGACCGGTGACGTCGCCGAGTCGACGGCCCGCGGCACGACCGAGAACACTCACTACCGGACGGGGGTCGATCCGACGCGGGACGACCCCGCCACGGGCGTCGAGCGGGTCTTTCCGATCGCCGCGACCGGTGAGCGGTTCGTGCTCACCGTCGCCGGATTGCTGACGGTTCTCGTGCGGGTCGTCGAGGATCGACGATCGGAGTGAGCGAGGACGCCGCCGGGATCGAACCGGGTCAGGGACGGTCGTCTTCGCTCGCCGACGGCGGGTCCGTCGTCTCCACGCGCTTACGGAGCCACCCGATCGCGTCCGCGACCGTTCCGGGATCGGTCCCCGAGACGCGGATCCGGCCGGGTCGGTGCTCGCTCCGGGGATAGCTCCCGACCGCGACGTCGAACCGATCGGTGACCGCTTCGAGCGCGTCGTGAAGCGCTCCTTCGGGGGCCGGCGTGTACAGCGTTTCCGCGGTCGCATCGCCACGGAACTCGTCGGCCACCTGCTCGAACATGGCTCGCATCTCGTCGGGGATACCCGCGAACGCGTAGACGTTCCCGGCGATACAGCCCGGCGCCCAGCCCTCGTCGATCACGATCGGCGTCGCGCCCGCGGGGATCGAGGCCGCGGCGTCGACGTCGAGTTGCAGGTCGTACTCCGCGACCAGGTCCGGGTTCTCCTCGCGGAACGCGGCCGCTTTCTCGACGAGGCGCTCGCGGATCCCCTCGTGGACCACGAGGTCGCGCCCGAGACCGTCGGCGACGGCCTCGACCGTCACGTCGTCGGGGGTTCCGCCGATCCCGCCGGTGACGATCACGGCGTCGAACGCGTCCGCCCAGCGGTCGATGGAGTCGGCGATGAGGGCCCGATCGTCGGGGATCGTCAGGATCCGTTCGACCGAACTCCCGCGATCGGTGATCCGCTCGGCCAGCCACGACGCGTTCGTATTCGTCGTCGTTCCGGCCAGCAACTCGTCGCCAACGGTGACGATCGCGACGTTCATGAGCGGCCTTCGGTATGCGGGCAGTTATCGTCTCCGGGTTCGACGGGGACCGCTTCCGGGGGACCGAGGTCACTCGCTACTGACGAGACTGGGGCGAGCGCTTGCGGCACGGTTTTGTAAGCCCTGTGCCAAGTGTCCGTATGATCGTGGTTACTGGCGATGGGACTGCCAGTGCATCTCGTCCACCGATCGGCGACCGCCGGTCGCCCGGATCGGCCGGACGAATCAGTCGAATCGAGCGTCGAAGACGGAGTGTGCCCGCCCCGGTACCGGCGCAGCCGGGTCGATCGACGTCGGCGAGGGGAGGCCGATGGTAGACCTCGCGTTCTCGCTGGGTCGCCTCGCGTTCGCGTTCTTCCTGGTCTTCCTGAACGGCTTTTTCGTCGCGGCGGAGTTCGCGTACGTCCGGATCCGGCCGACCCAGATCGACGCGCTCGTCGAGGAGGGCCGGCGGTCGGCGAAACTCCTCCAGGAGGCCGAGGAGAACCTGGACGACTACCTCGCGACCACCCAACTGGGCATCACGATCGCGTCGCTGGGGCTGGGGTGGGCCGGCGAACCGGCGATCGCCTCGCTCATCGAACCCGTCCTCGGATCGGTGCTGCCGGCGGGATCGATCCACCTGGTCGCGATCGCGATCGGGTTCGGCATCATCACGTTCCTGCACGTCGTCTTCGGGGAACTCGCGCCGAAGACGCTCGCCATCGCCGACGCCGAACGGATCGCGCTCTTGGTCGCCGCGCCGATGAAGTTCTTCTACTACGTCTTCCTCCCCGGCATCGTCGTGTTCAACGGGACGGCGAACTTCTTTACGCGACTCATCGGCGTCGAGCCGGCCTCCGAGAGCGACGAGAGCCACAGCGAGGAAGAGATCCTGCGCATCGTCTCCCGGTCGGGCCAGCAGGGAGCCGTCGACATGAACGAGGTCGAGATGGTCGAGGCGGTCTTCGATCTGGGCGAGACGATCGCCCGCGAGGTGATGGTCCCGCGGCCGGACGTCGTGACCGTCCGCGCGGGAATGCCCCTCTCGGAACTGCGCGGCGTCGCCGCCAGCGGGACCTACACCCGGTTTCCCGTCGTCGACGAGGACGCCGATCAGCCCGTCGTCGGGTTCGTGCACGCGAAAGACGTGCTTCAGGCCATCGAGGCCACGGATCGAACCGACGATCCGACTGCACGCGACCTCGCACGAGAGGTGATCATCGTCCCCGAAACCCGCCGGATCGACGAGGTCCTCACCGAGTTCCGCACGCAGAACGTCCAGCTGGCGGTCGTGATCGACGAGTGGGGTGCCTTCGAGGGCATCCTGACCATCGAGGACGTCATCGAGGAGGTCGTCGGCGAGATCCAGGACGAGTTCGACACCGCGGCGATGGTGCCCTCGATCGACGAACTCGCGGACGGACGCTACGCCATGGACGGCGGCGTCACGCTCGCGGCGGTAAACGACCTCCTCGAAACCGAATTCGAGAGCGACGCGTTCGACACGATCGGCGGGCTGGTGTTGCACCGCCTCGGTCGTCCGCCCGAAGTCGGCGACGCGATCGAGGCCGACGGCTACGAGGTGACCGTCGAAGCGGTGGAAGGGACGCGCGTCTCGCGGGTGATCGTGGCCGAAGCCGTCCCGGAAGCCGAAGGATCGTCCGAGTGAGATCGATTCCGGGACCGGATCGGGTCACTCGATCGCGTTCGATCGTCTCCAGCGACGACGCGTACGAGGAGTTCACACCTCGTCTCGGTCTTGTAGACAGCCGCCGAGGAGTGAGGCTCCGCAACCACTAAACGCGACTCGCACCAACCTGTGGCCAATGAGTGACTGGACGGAGACGTACCGCCCGACGACCCTGTCGGAGGTACGCGGGAACAACAAGGCCCGCGACAAACTGAAGGAGTGGGCCGAGACCTGGGACGAGCACCGGGACGCGGTGATCGTCCATGGCAGTCCCGGCGTCGGGAAGACCTCGGCCGCCCACGCGCTGGCCAACGACATGGGGTGGCCCGTGATGGAACTCAACGCCAGCGACAGTCGCGGGGCCGACGTGATCGAACGGATCGCCGGCGAAGCCGCCAAAACCGGGACCCTCACGGCAGGCGGTGCGGGCCGCCGACTCGTCGTCCTGGACGAGGCGGACAACTTCCACGGGAACGCGGACTACGGCGGTTCGCGGGAAGTCACGCGGGTCGTCAAGGACGCCAACCAGCCGATCGTCCTCGTGGCCAACGAGTTCTACGACATGAGCCAGTCGCTTCGCAGTGCCTGCGAGACGATCGAGTTCCGGGACGTCTCGAAGCGATCGATCGTGCCCGTCCTGCGGGACATCTGCCGACGGGAAGGGGTCGAGTACGAGGACGAGGCGCTCGAGGCGATCGCCGAGAACACGAGCGGCGACCTCCGATCGGCGGTCAACGACCTGCAGGCGGTCGCCGAGGAGGCCGATCGGCTGACCGTCGAGGACGTGGTCACGGGCGAGCGCGACACCACCGAGGGGATCTTCGACTACCTCGACGCGCTGATCAAGGAGGAAGACGCCGAGGGGGCGCTCCGGGCGTCCTACGACGTCGACGAGACGCCGGACGACCTGCTCAACTGGATCGAGGACAACGTCCCGAAGGACTACGAGGGAGCCGAACTCGCGGACGCGTACGAGTTCCTCTCGAACGCCGATCGCTGGCTCGGCCGCGTCCGGGCCACGCAGGACTACTCCTACTGGCGGTACGCGACCGACAACATGACCGCCGGCGTCGCCGCCTCGCGCCGCGAACCGAAAGGCGGCTGGACCCGGTACGGCCCGCCGAGCTACTGGTCGAAACTCGGGCGAACCAAGGGGACCCGGAACACCCGGGACGCGATCGCCGAACGCATCGCCGAGCGCGAGGGAACGAGCGTCGCGACGGCCCGCCGCGAGATTCTCCCCTTCCTCTCGGCGATGACCCACCACTGCAAGAACCGCGATCTCACCGTCCGGATGGCCGCGATCTACGACCTCGACGAGGGGGACGTCTCGTTCGTCACCGGCAGCGGGAAAGACACCAACAAGGTCGAGTCGATCGTCGAGGACGCCCAGGAACTGCGTGACGAAGAGACGGTCGCTCACTCCGGGAACGCGTTCTTCGAGGCCGGTGACGCGAGCGACGGGGACGCCACCGAGTCGTCGGCGACGGCGGGAGACGGCGCTACCGGCACGGAGAACGGGGAGAGCCAGCAAACCCTCACCGCCACGACCGAGTCGAATGAGGACGCCGACGAGGGTGCGTCGGCGGAACCCGAGTCGGCCGACGACCCGGACGACGACCAGTCCGGACTGACGGACTTCATGTAGCTCGGGCTCGCGATCGGGTCGTCGTCACGCCCTCGGTTGGAAATTTGCGGGCCGTTCAACTCGGTTTTATTAGCCCGGAATATGTCGAGATATAGAGTGATCGACACTATTACGTCGATGACTGATGACAGTACTCGACGGTGAGCGGTTACCGATGAACGATTACAAGTGCCCCCTCTGTACGGACACGTACGGCGAGCAGACGAATCTTCAGGTCCACCTCGAGGTGGAACACCGGAAATCGGAGATCGTCTCCTCACTCATCGACGCCCTCGATGCAGGGACCGAATCCGGCGTCGAGAACGAACAGCGGCCGACCCCGCCAGTCTAGAACTCGCCCGCCGAGAGCCGATCGCGAAACGCCGGTGAGAACGCGTCGCGAACACCCTCGGCCAGTCGCCGTGGATCGGACCCCGAGAGCCGCGGCACCGTCTCGACCGGTACCCCCGTCAGCCGTTCGAGTTCGGCCGGATTCGTCCGTTCCGCGACCGTCGCACCCTCGTACTCGTTGCAGACGATGCTACGGACCGGGACGCCGCGACGACGGAGCGCCTCGACCGACAGCGCCGTGTGATTCAGCGTGCCCAGTCCCGATCGCGTGACGACGATCGCCGCGGCCGAACAGTCCGCGACGAGGTCGATCACTTCGCTGTCGCCGGCCAGCGGCACGCGAAGGCCGCCGATCCCCTCGAGGAGCGGGACCGGCGTCGCGTCGATCGCCTGGTGGCAGGCGGCGAGGATCGACTCGTAGGTGAGCGTCTCGCCGGTTTCCTCGGCGGCGACCCGCGGCGCGAGCGGCGGCTCGAGATACCGGGGACAGATCGCCGCGTCGTCGTCTTCGCAGGCCTCGGCGACGAAGCCCGCGTCGTCGTCCGGCGGATGGCCGGTCTGGGCGGGCTTGACCGCCCGGGCCTCGAACCCCTCCTCGCGGAGCCAGCGCGTGAGTCCCGCTGTGACGACGGTCTTGCCGACGCCGGTGTCGGTGCCGACGACCGCGATCGGCGTGTCGGCATCCGCGTTCGCGTCCGTCACAGCAACCCGACCTCCTGACCGGCGGCCTGGAACGCCTCGAGACAGGCCACGACATCGTCGGTGTCGTGGGTCGCCATCGGCGCGACGCGGATCCGGCTGGTCCCCTCGGGGACGGTCGGCGGCCGGATCGCCGGCGCGACGACGTTCCGATCCCGGATCGCGTCGGCCAGGGCGAGCGCGTCGCCCCGATCGCCGACCATGACGGGGAGGATCTGGGAGTCCCCAAGCACCGTAAAGCCCATCGACTCCAGTCCGTCCCGGAGGTGGGAGACGTTCTCCCAGAGTCGTTCCCGGGCGCTCCCGTGACGCGCGACGTGTAACGCTTCGCTCGCGGCCGCGGCGGCCGGCGGATTCAGCCCCGTCGAGAAGACGAACGATCGGGCGTCGTTGATCAGACACTCGATCAGGGCGTCGCTGCCGGCGACGTAGCCGCCCTGGCTGGCGAGCGTCTTCGACAGCGTCCCCAGCTGGATCTGGACCCGGTCGGCGAGCCCCTCCGCCTGCACGACGCCGCCACCCTTGGCGTAGAGGCCGGTCGCGTGGGCCTCGTCGACCATGACCCACGCGCCGACCGCCTCGGCGGCGTCACAGATCGCCTCGAGCGGCGCGACGGTGCCGTCCATGCTGAACACCGAGTCGGTGACGATCAGCCACGATTCCGTCTCGGCCTCGGGGCGATCGGCACGCGCTTCGAGCTTCGACCGCAGGCTCGCGGCGTCGCAGTGGTCGTAGACGACGATATCGGCTCCCGAGAGCCGGCAGCCGTCGACGATACTCGCGTGATTGTACTCGTCGGAGAAGATGACGTCCGGGGACAGTGCCGCGATCGTCCCCACGTTGGCGGCGTACCCCGAGGAGAACGCGAGCGCGCGATCGGTCCCCTTGGTCTCGGCGAGTTGCCGTTCGAGGTCGCGGTGGACCAGGGTATCGCCGGTTACGAGGCGGCTGGCCCCCGCTCCCGTGCCGACCGTCGCGGCGGCCTGTCGGGCCGCATCCTGGATGCGCTGGTCGTCGGTCAACCCGAGATAGTTGTTCGATGCGAAGACCAGTGCTTCGTCGGCCTCGAGCACCGGCAGGTCGCCGCCCGACGGCGCCGCGAAGTAGCCGCGCTCGGCGACCCGATCGGCGGGAGCCAGCGCTCGCTTCAGGTCGTTCGCCTCGAGGTCGCCGAGTCGCCCCTCCAGGTCGAACCCGCGGTCGCGATCGTCCATTCGAGTGAATCGAGTCAACGACGTGATTTGACTTTCACGGTTCCGATCGACGCGATCGGAGCTGGACTCATAATGAGCATACTA
This sequence comes from Halosolutus amylolyticus, assembly GCF_023566055.1. Taxonomy (NCBI): domain Archaea; kingdom Methanobacteriati; phylum Methanobacteriota; class Halobacteria; order Halobacteriales; family Natrialbaceae; genus Halosolutus; species Halosolutus amylolyticus. The sequence continues at coordinate 454,736 of NZ_JALIQP010000004.1, forward strand.
TCGGATTATATCCGTCACAGGTCCGATTTCGAACAGAGATAGCTGAACTGGCCGGTATGGAGACGTACCTACTGATCACAGTGAATCTCTTCGGAGGGAGGCGCCACGCCTTGTCCAATCAGGATAGAGGTAGAATCAACGAGTATAGAGCACTCAATCAGCAAAACCTGCACACAGAGAGGGGGCTCTTAGTCGCTTATCCAAGCCTCTTTGCACTCGTTGCTACAGAACGAGATCGGAGAGACGTTGCCACCGTCAGTTACGATGTCGACGATCGGTGGGGGATCGGCGTTGCTGTACTCTGCCCCGCATTGGACACAACCCTTCCAGAAATCCGGTCTGTCGCTCGTCATTCTACTCTCTCACTGCGACTTGTCCGTCACCGGAAACGCACACTTGGTATCCGTGATAGGCGAACTCGGCAGTTACATTCTCGTCAGCTCGAACGAGTTTGTCGAGGGCATCCGGGTCGATCACTGTGGCCAGTGGTTGCAATTCCAGCGGTGACGTTCCTTCTGCATCGGCAACGGCGGTGACAATGGCCTCTGTGATCGAATCAGGCTCTCGGAGGGTTATCCATGAGGTCGTAGTGGTTTGCGCGGGGTTCACAGCAGTACGAAGACAGCCATGTATAAAAATCCCGGCATAGATAGTTCGATACTTCACGTTAATAGTTCTATAGATGGAGATTTCGAAGTACTATAGCAGTATTATGTTGAGTCTCCATACCATCTCGCAACCTCACTTAAAGGGAGCGAGAGTGCTTCGAGAATGACTCTATTCACAGCTATTCTTCGGAAATCTCGAAATAGTACTCTCGAAACTCATGGAGTATCGGTAGTCTCATGGAGCCGGACCGACAAGCCCGATTGTGACCGAGTACAACCTCGATGACGTAGACAAGCAGTTGCTCAAGCTTCTTCAGGAGAATGCTCGGTCCAAGGCAATCGAACTGGCTGAAGAGATCGGCGTCTCCGACAACACCATTCACAATCGGATGGAACGGTTGGAGAACGCTGGCATCATCACCGGGTATACGACGACTATTGACCGCGACCTAACGGGCCTCCGTCTCTACTTTCATTTCAGCTGTACGGCCCGTATCAGTGACCGCTCCGACGTGGCCGAGAAGGCACTGGCTCTTCCGCAAGTCACCGAAGTGACCGAACTAATGACCGGCCAAGAGAACCTTCACATCAAGGCGATCGGATCCGAAAACAGGGACATTACCCATGTTGCCGAACAACTCGACAATCTCAACCTCGAGATTAACGACGAGAATCTCGTTCGGGCTGAACACGCGATCCCGCTCGACTATGTAGAGGTGATGGACCAGCTACCGATCGAACAGTGAATTATGTAACGAGGCGCTTCTCGACACAGTTCTAAACGATTCGCGCTTCGTCTGTACAATAACACTTGGTTCCCCCGAATCTTACGTGAGAAACCGCGCCGGCGCGTCAGAAGCCGGGCATCAGTTCGGCCGGCCCGAAGACGCCGTACTCGCCGGCACGATTTCGCCGAACGCCGGCCTTCAGGTAGCCCAGCGCGGGCCCGTTGACGTTCGCCTCCATGCTCGTCGCGTCGTCGAGCTGGAAGGTGTTCGTCGCCGTCTCGCCGTCGAAGGTCGTTCCCATCACGGAGACGGTCGTCGTCGTCGGCTTCTCGTCGCTCTCGACGTCGAGCACACCGCCGACGCTGACGTCGTCGGCGTCGCAGATCCCTGCGCGCTCGAGCAATACGTCGTCGGCGTGTTCCATGTCCTCGAACTCGATGACGCCGTCGTGGGCGTCGATGATCGCTTCGATCTCCTCGTCCGTGAGGTCGCGGGCGGTCTCGATGTCGTACTCCGGGAGGTGTGCGATGTCCTCGCGGACGGTACCGCGGTTGTCCTCGTACCCGGATTTGAGCCCGACGCCCCAGTGGATGTCGACGTCCGTCACCTCGACGAACGACTGGGCCGCCAGCGCGGCAGCGCCGGTGAGGAAGCCGGGGGTCGCGCCCGCGCCGCAGACGAACGTGATACCCTGCTCTTCGAACGCCTCGCTCCGATCGTCGAGCATGTCGATCACGCGCGATCGCTTGAGCACGTCGATCATGACGCCCGAGTAGCCGCCCTCGACGAACCGATCGGCCACACGCGGGATGAAGTCGTGTTCGTAGTTCGGCAGTGCGAGCAGGACGGCGTCGATCCGATCGCCGTGGTCGATAATATCTTGGATGGGGTCCTCGCTGGGCCGGGCCTGCGCGGAGGCGACGACGCCCCGGTCCTCGCCGTGCTGTTTGATGCCGCCCTCGCCCTCGGCGGCGGCCGCACCGGTTCCGCCGTCCGTCGCAACTTCGCTGTCGATATTCCCCTCCGTCGCCGCCAGCAGTTCGTCGACGTCCAGTCCGTCGGCGTCGATCGCGGTCCCGTGGCGATCGCAGGCCGCGACGGGGGTGAGTGCGTCCTTGTGCTGGCTGACTTCGAGCGTTCGTCGTCCGATACCGCCGGTTCCGAGTACCGCAAACGTGATTTCGTCCATAGCTGTCGGTGTCGTGGTGAGTCGTCGATCAGTTAGTCGTCGGTTGCGCCGCTAGTCGTCGCTCGGTTCCGCGCCCGCACTCGCCGCCGTCTCGGTCGACGACTCCGTCGACGCGCCGTGACGGTCCTTCACCGCCTCGGGATCGAAGTCGTTGACCTCCCGGTTGGGTTCCAGCCCGGCCCGTTCGACGATCTCGATGTCCTCGCCGGGGGACTGGCCCTCCGTCGTGAGGTAGTCGCCCGTCAGCAGGCCGTCCGCGCCCGCCTCCAGGGGCAGGTGTTGCTCGCCGGGATCGAGGTTGGCCTCGCGACCGCCGGTGAGTCGCACCCGCGACTCGGGGTGGAGCAGTTTGTACACCGCGACCGTCTTGACGATCTCCTCGGTCGTGATGTCGACGCCCCGTTCGTACAGCGGCGTGCCCGGGACCGGGTTCAGGACGTTCACCGGGAGCGAAGAGATGCCGATCTCCTGCAGGGCGATCGCGGCCTCGACCCGATCGGTGGGCGTCTCGCCCATACCGAGGATGACGCCCGCACAGAGGTCCATGCCGGCCGCCTTGGCCACTTCGAGCGTCTTCACCCGATCCTCGAAGGAGTGGGTGTCGACGATCTCGGGGAAGTACCGCGGAGAGGTTTCGATGTTGTGATTGTAGTGATTGATCCCCTCGTCTGCGAGGATCGCGGCCTCTTCCTCGGTGAGAATCCCGAGCGAGGCGTCGACCTCGAGGTCGCACTCGTCCCGGACGAGTCGGATCGACTCGAGAACCTCAGCCCACTCATCGGGCCGGTGTTCCTTCGAGACGCCCTTCTCGGCGACGACGATCCCGAACCGCTGTGCGCCGTCGCGTTCGGCGCGCTTCGCGGCCTCGAGGATCTTCTCCGGGCCGAGAAAGCCGTAGGTATCGATACCGGTGTCGAAGTGGACCGACTGCGCACAGAAGCCACAGTCCTCGGCGCAGTTGCCCGCCTTCGCGTTGACGATCGAGCAGGCGTCGACCGTGCCGTCACCGAAGTGGTCGCGCACGACCGCCCCGGCTTCTGCGAGCGGGTCGACCGGCTGGGCCATCAGCGCGAGCCCGTCGGTCCGATCGAGTCGCTCGCCGGCCAGGACCCGCTCGAGCGCGCCGTCGACCGTCTCGTTGTTCGTCTCGTAAACCACGACTCGAACGTCGGTTGACGAACCTATAACTGTTGGGGACCGTCACGGCATTTGCACGTTCGGACCCCGAGACTATCGAATTACTCGTCTTCGAGTTCTCTCGTCGAGACCTCGTAGGTGTTGCCGTCGTACTCGTAGTGACCGTCCTCGCGGCTACCGAATATCGGGCTGGTCCCGTTGAACTCCTCGAGTCGGACCCGATCGGCGTCGTGGTCGCGGGCGAGTGCGACGACGTCCCGTAACTGGTCGTTCCGGAGCAACGTCTCGGTGACCAGCGGAGTTCCGGCGACGTCGTCGTCGGTCCGAACGAGTTCGTACGCGCCCGGTCGCGTGTATTCGCTCTCGGGGTCGCCCCGGTCGGACGTGGCGACGAGCGTGTCGTCCTCCCACTCGGTGCTCGTAATCGCGTTCGTCGGCGTCGGCGCGAGGTCGTCCGCGTCGAGTTCGAACCGCGCACAGAACCCGATCGTCCCGTCGTACGGGCCGTCGTCGAACCAGCCTCGCGTTCCGAAGGCGTACGTTCCGCCACCGAGGCCAGCGATCGGGTCGCGCCCGGTGCTCGCTTCGCGTACGGACGCCCCGTCTTCGACGCCCGCGTTGTCGACCCTGAGATCCCAGTCGTGCGTCCCGCCGGGTTGGAGGGTGGAGAGCGGTTCGTTCCATCCCAGCGGTGCGACGTAGTGCCACCGATCGTCGACCCACTTGTGGAGGTGCCAGCGGTACGGGTTGTGCAAGAATTCGCTGTCCGTCTCGTTGTGTAGCGTGAACGTGATCCGTTCGTTCCCGGCGATCGTCTCGGCCGACGGGACGAGGTGGATCGCGGTCTCGTCGGGATCGATCTCGTGGGCGGCGACGACCCGATCGACGTCGTACTCGGGACACCCGTCGGGGGAGTCCCCGCCGGGCGGGAGCGACGGGTCGCCGTTCGATGCCTGTCCGTCGTCGTCATCGGCTGGATCGTCGTCGGAGGTCGAATCGCTCAGGTCGCCGAGGCAGCCGGCGATCGCGACGGCACCTGTCGCTGCGAGGAGGGCACGGCGTGTCGGGCGGCGCATACTCGTTCCTGTTAGTGAGAGTAGTAAATACTTTGTCTCGATTGCAAGTCCCAAAAGAATTGAATAGTGTCACCAGATACCACTGATCATGGTCGTTCGTATCTCCGAAGATCGGTTCGAGAATCTTCCGTCGTTCGACTACGATCCCCACTACGTCGACGTGGGGGACGTTCGGATGGCGTACGTCGAGGCGGAGCCGTCACCGGAGGCCGGCGATGCCGACGAGACGTTCCTCTGTCTCCACGGCGAACCCACCTGGTCGTTCCTCTATCGCAAGATGATCCCGCGGCTGGCCGATCGGGGCCGCGTGATCGCCCCCGATCTGATCGGCTGTGGCCGATCGGACAGGTACGAGGACCGAGAGGCGTACACGGTCGAGATGCACTACGACGCCGTCGAGACGTTCGTCGCGGAGCTCGACCTGACGAACGTTACGCTCGTCTGCCAGGACTGGGGCGGGTTACTCGGTCTCGCGCTCGCAGCGCACCGGCCCGATCGGTTCGCGCGGCTGGTCCCGATGAACACGGGGCTCCCGGACGGCACGCAAGAGATGCCCCCGATCTGGCACCAGTTCGCGGACCTCGTCGCGACGGCCGACGACCTCGACGTGGGGCGATTGATCGAGAACGGGACCTACAACGACCTCTCCGAAGACGTCCGTGACGCCTATCGCGCCCCCTTCCCCGACGAGCGCTACATGGCGGGCATCCGGACGTTCCCGGGCCTGGTCCCCCAGTCGCCCGACGATCCCGGTGCCGAACTGTTCGCGACCGCCCGCGATCGACTCGCCGAGTGGGAGAAGCCGGCGTTCGTGCTCTTCGCCGAGAACGATCCCATCACCTACGCGAATCGCGATCCGATGCGCCACCTGTTGCCGACCGCTGACGATCAGCCCGACGTCTGGATCGAGAACGCCGCACACTTCCTGCAGGAAGACGCCGCCGAGGCGATCGCCGATCGGATCGTCGACTTCGTCGATCGAACGTGAGGCCCTCTAACTCGACTGGCGAGACGTGTTTCTCACCTGTCCCACCCGCCACGTGCCCACCAGCGATCTGGAGCGGTGTCACCGATTGACCGTCCTCTCTCGTGCAACGAGAATCGATATATCGAGACACTTCTCCGAGCGCTGGTAAACGGATGTCAAATTCGATGGGTTCCAGAACGGGGCGACGGCCACCACACTCATGCCTCAGGTGTATCACTCGTGGCAACTGACAAAAATTCCAAAAATTAAAGGGATGTGATAATCTATTGGTACTGAACGACTGTATGACCGACAGTACCGCAGACAAAACCGCGAGGGATGGGGCGTTCGAAGCGGGGCCGAGTGCGGACGAACTGTTCGGCGAGATCGAGGAGTCGGTCGAGGGGGGATCGACCGATCGCGAGGCCGACGACGCGTCGACGGACGGCGACGCGATCGAGGACCAGACGGCCGCAGACGTCTTCGACCAGCTCCGGTCGGACGTGGGGGACGACACCGACGACGTGCTCGCGAACGAGAGTCCCGAGGACATCATCGCGAGTGCGGACGATCCGGCGCCAGAGACGACCGTCGACGACGACCTGCTGATGGACGAGGACGCGCTCGAGGACCTCTTGCTCACCGGACGAACGAAGGAAAAAGAGTTCCTCTGGGTGGACTCGGGAGCCGAGGACGACGGGTCCGATGTCGAATCGACCACCGCGGCCGATTTGAGCGACGGGGCCGCCGAGGCCGACGCGAACGATCGGACCTACGAGGGGGCGTTCGAAGACCCCGACGATCCGGACGACGTCGAGGACGAATCGCCTGCTACCGATTCGAACGGAGACGAGTCCGACCAGTCGCCGTCCGGTGGCTCGATCCTGGTGTCGGACGAAGACCGGGCCGGACCGACCGACGAGTCCTCGTCCGACGCACCTCCGTCGAACGGTGACGAGGACTCGAACCCTGGCGTCGCGGCCGACGACGACGTCAAACACGCACTCGGCGACGAGGACGAGGCCAACGCCGAATCGACGTCCGATCCGGAGGCCGACAGGACAGCGCCCGATGCGGCGGCGGACGACGCCGACGAAACCTCGCTGGTCGTCCAGGACGACGAACAGAGCCTCGCAAAACCCCAGGACGAGGGGTCGTCGGGATTCTTCGGCTGGCTCCGATCGAAACTCGGCGGACTGTTCTAGATTCGACGCCGACACGTTCCACGGCGGGCGCGGACGATCGGTTCGTCCGTTTCCACTGTCGGTTCGGCGCCGTTCGACGCGCCACCGCGGTTGGTCCGTTTCGACGTCCGCTCGCTGGCGCTCGATCGAAACGCGCCGGTGGAGAACGAATCGGAAAGAGAGCGGATATCGAGAACGGCGAGCGCAGCGTTAGTCGAGGAACTCCTCGATGTGGTCGGCGACTTCCTCTGGCGTGTCGCCGACGGGGACGCCCGCGTCGTTGAGCGCGTTGATCTTGCTCTCGGCGGTCCCGGTACCCGAACCGGAGACGATCGCGCCGGCGTGGCCCATGCGCTTGCCCGGCGGGGCGGTGCGGCCGGCGATGAAGCCGGCGACGGGCGTGTCGACGTGCTCGTCGATGTAGGCGGCGGCCTCCTCCTCGTCTTCGCCGCCGATCTCACCGCACATGACGATCGCGTCCGTCTCGTCGTCGTTCTCGAACAGTTCGAGGGCGTCGACGAAGTCGGTTCCGATGATCGGGTCGCCGCCGATACCGATCGCGGTGGTCTGGCCGATGCCGCGGTTGGTCAGGCTGTCGACGACCTGGTAGGTCAGGGTGCCCGATCGGGAGACGAGGCCGACGTTCCCCTCGGCGAAGATGTTGCCGGGGAGGATGCCCAGTTTGGCCTCGCCGGGCGTGATGAGACCGGGGCAGTTCGGCCCGATGAGTCGGGTGTCGGTCTCGGAGAGACGCTTGTTGACCCGCGCCATGTCCTGGGTCGGAATGCCCTCCGTGATGGCGACCGCGAGGTCGAGTCCGGAGTCGAGCGACTCGAAGATGGCGTCGCCCGCGAACGCCGGCGGGACGAAGATGACCGAGGTGTCGGCGTTCTCCTCTTCCACGGCTTCGTGGACCGTGTCGTAGACGGGGACGCCGGCGGCTTCCTGGCCGCCCTTGCCGGGGACCGCGCCGGCGACGACGTTGGTACCGTACTCCATCATCTGTTCGGCGTGGAACTTGCCTTCCCCGCCGGTGATGCCCTGTACCACGACGCGCGTGTCGTCGTCGACTAGTACACTCATGCTTCTACCTCCTCAGCGTACTCGACGGCACGCTGGACTGCGTCCTCCAGGGTCTGTTCGACCGTCACGAGGTCCTCGTTGAGAATCTCCATGCCTTCCTCCCAGTTCGTGCCGGCCAGTCGGACGACGACCGGCTTCGGAATCTCGTCGAACTGTTCGAGGGCCTCGTTGATCCCCTTGGCGACCTCGTCGCCGCGGGTGATCCCGCCGAAGATGTTGAAGACGACGCTCTCGACGTTGTCGTCGGAGAACACCATGTCGAGGGCGTTCGCGATGCGGGCGGCCTTCGCGCCGCCGCCGACGTCCAGGAAGTTCGCGGGTTCGCCGCCGTAGTGGTCGACGAGGTCGAGCGTCGTCATCACGAGCCCGGCACCGTTGCCGATGATCCCGACGTTGCCCGAGAGTCGGACGTAGTCGAAGCCGTACTCGTCGGCCTTCTGCTCGAGTTCGTCGCCACCCGCGGCCTCCTCTTCCATCTCCGCGAGTTCGGGCTGGCGGAACAGCGCGTCCTCGTCGATGTTCATCACGGCGTCGGCCGCGATGACCTCGTCGTCGCTCGTGACCATCAGCGGGTTGATCTCGGCGTCAGCGCCGTCACGACTCTCCCAGAGGTCGTACAGCGTCATGAGGACGTTCGAGACGTCCCGCGCGACGGACCGATCGACGCCCGCGTCGTAGACGGCCTTGCGGGCCTGGTAGGGGTGCATCCCGAACGAGGGATCGATGTGCTCGCGCGCGATCGCGTCGGGGTCTTCCTCGGCGACCTCCTCGATGTTGACGCCGCCGCGGGTCGAGACCATCGCGACCGGCTTGCCCTCGCCGCGGTCCATCGTGATCCCGACGTAGAGTTCGTTCGTGAAGTCGACCGCTTCCTCGACGAGGACGCGGTCCACGTGGTAGCCCTTGAGATCCATCCCGAGAATCGAGTCGGCCGCGTCGCGGGCCTCCTCCTCGTCCTCGACGAGTTTGATCCCGCCGGCTTTCCCCCGGCCGCCGACCTGGACCTGCGCTTTCACTGCTACTGGGTACCCGATCTCCTCGGCCGCGGCGACGACGCCGTCGACGTCGGAGGCGAGTTGAGACGCCGGCGTCGGAATCCCGGCGTCGGCGAAGACCTGCTTCGCCTGATACTCGTGTAATTTCATGGCCATTCGAACGGGTGTTCCGCCGTTGCTTAAATCCTGCCAGTTTCTACTCGCGGACGGCGTTCGTCTGACAGGTAGTGGCGTGCGACGCCGGCCGACGCATCTCCGTGCTGTTACACTCGTTGTACGTTTGGAATGTAAACTACTAGAGTGTGTGTAAGCGGGCTGGCCGATCGACGCGACGGCCGAGGACCGGGGGAGACGACCAGTGACACCGAAGCGCTTGACTCCGTACAGTTCCAAGCGGTGACAACCGGTGTCTCCTGGTAGCGCGTTCCCACTCGATCGTCGTCCCGGATCCACGGGGGGCGAATCCCGTCCCCGATGCGGTCCCGCCGAGTACCGCGTGTCCGACGCGGGCGTCGATCGGGACGGGGGAACGCCACTGGTCGTTCGATCGCGCCTCGGTCGAGAACGGATCGCCCGGCCACACCCCGATCGTCGTGGTGAGCGGCGATGACGAGGTCGATCGCCGCTCACCGCCGCCGGCAGTGGGTCTCGTCGCTGGCAGCACTCGTGCGCGTACTCGTTCACAGCAACGTCTTCATCTCGATCTCGGCAGCGAGCGTCGTCGTCACGACGATCGGACTCGCCGACCTGCCCTTCGATCCGCGCCCGTTTTTCATCGTCGTCGCGGTCACGATGTTCGTCTACACGGTCAACCGGTTCACGGATCTCGAGGAGGACGAGGCGAACGTTCCCCAGCGCGCGGCGTTCATCAAGCGGTACGGCCGGCTCTGGCTCGCCGTCGGAACGGTGCTCTATCTCGCGGCGATCGGTTTCGCGATCGCACTCGACGTGCCGGGCGTCGGGTTCATGATCGTGCCCCTGCTCGCCGCGATCCTGTACTCGACGGTGGGCGTCAAGCGCCTGTTTCTCGTGAAGAACCTGTTCGTCGGCGCGGCGTGGGCCCTGATCCCGCTGGGAGTCGGCTACTACTTCGGCCGGCCGTGGCAGTTCGAAATCCTGTTCCTGACCGCCTACGTCGGCGCGATGATCACGATCGCCGCGGTGATCTTCGACGTCAAGGACATCGAGGGCGATCGCGCGGAAGGGATTCGCACCGTCCCGAATACGTTCGGGCCCGGCTGGACCCGGATCGTCTCGCAGGTGGCGAACGTCCTCGTCGCGGCACTCGTCCCCGTGGTCGTCGCGGCCGGCGTGCTGTCACCCGAGTTCCTCGTCCTGCTCGCGTTCAACGGCTACGTCGGCGCGTACATCCCGTTCGCGACGCCCGATCGGGGACCGCTGTTCTACGGGTTCGTCGTCGACGGCGAACACCTCTTCCTGGCCGTCCTCGTCGTCGTCCTGGAGTGGGCCGTCTGGTAGCCCGATCGACGAACGGACGATGACGCGGCCGCTCGCGATCGATTATTTCCGCTCTTCCCGTGCGGGTGTCGGGCCGCCGTGGTCAGTCCCGATCGGTCTCGCTCCAGTCGCAGTCCTGGCACTTCCAGCCGGTGACGAACGCCGTCACGGACGGCATGTAGCCGACCTTCAGGACGTTCCCGCCACACTCGGGACAGTCCCGCTCTGCCTCCTCGATCGAGTCGACTTCCATCACCGAGTCGTCCTCGATCAACTCCGCGAGTTTCGTTGCCGTGACCATTCGACCCTGAACGACGCGATTTTCGCTCACGGTCGTCGTTCGGAGCGGCCGCCCTAAGGGTTTCCGGGGTTACCGCTCGACTCTCTCGCCCCCGACGACTCCGTCTCTCTCACACGATCGAACTCTCCTCGTCCGCAGCCGCCGTCAGGTGTTCTCGTCCCCACCTGGCCATCTCCTGGATAACCGGTTCGAGCGATTCGCCGTGTTCGGTCAGCGAGTACTCGACGCGCACCGGTTTTTCGCTCACGATCTCCCTGTCGACCAGTTGCTTCTTCTCGAGATCGTCCAGGACGTCCGAGAGGACCTTGCTCGAGATGCCGCCGACCTCCGCTTTCAGCGCGTTGAACCCGAGCGGGCCGTTGTCGAGCAGTCGGTGGAGGACCACCGTGTGCCACTTCTTGCCGATCAACGTCGCAGTCGACGTGACGGGACACCAGTCTTCGCCCGCACACCACACTTCTAGTTGCTCTGTCGACTCCTCCATGGTCGTCGAAATGGCCCGGATCACCATATAGTTACGTATCGTTAGCTAGTTACTAGTGGTCACTGTATAGCTCCCACCGAGACATCTCGACCTCCGCCCGTTCCGCTCGGGGTTACCGAACGGTAACCCGGTGACGGAGCGGTTGGCTCGAACTTAAGACCAACCAGGAGTAACGGGGTTACAGAAGGTAACTCAACGTGACGGCACCAACTGACCCCACCAGACAGACCGACTCCACAGCGACGAGTCGCTACGAGGTCGCCGTCGTCGGCGGCGGTCCGGCCGGCCTGACGACCGCCCTGTACGCGACGCGACTCGGACACGAAACCGCGGTCTTCGATCGCGGCGGCGGCCGCGCCGCGATGATGCAGGAGACCCACAACGTCATCGGGACCCCCGAGTCCGTCTCCGGGAACGAGTTCCTCGAGACGGCGATCGACCAGCTTCGATCGTACGGCGCGGACTACCGTCGGGAGTTCGTCACCGGGATCGATCGGGGCGAGGGATCGTTCTACCTGAAGACGACCGAGGGCTCGGCGGTCGCCGATCGGGTCGTCCTCGCGACCGGGTTCTCGGACGGTCGACCCGAGCCGCCGCTGCCCCGAACCGGGCGTGGACTGCACTACTGCCTCCACTGCGACGCGTACATGTTCGTCGACGAATCGGTGTACGTGATGGGCAACGGCGACAGCGCCGCCACCGTCGCGATGCTCATGCTCAACTTCACCGACGACGTGGACCTCCTGTTGCGGGGCGACGACCCCGACTGGAGCGACGAGACGGACGTGCTGCTCGAGCACCACCCCGTCGATATCGTTCGCGAGGAGGTCACCGGCGTCCGCAACGGCGAAGACGGCTGGCTCGAGGCGCTCGAGTTCGCGGACGGCTCCGTCCGCGACTATCGCGGCGGCTTCGCGATGTACGGTTCCGACTACAACAACGACCTGGCGGCGTCCCTCGGCGCGGACCGCACCGAGGACGGCGCGGTCGTCGTCGACGATCACGGCCGAACGAGCGTCGACGGCCTCTACGCCGTCGGCGACCTGACCCCGGGGCACAACCAGGTTCCCGTCGCGATGGGCCAGGGTGCGAAAGCGGGTATCGCGATCCACAAGAGCCTCCGCGAGTTCCCGAAGTCGATCGCGGAACTCGAGGCGGAAGGGGCAGTCGATCCGCAGGACGTTCCCGGAATCGCCCCTGCGGTACGGCAGCAGGCGAACGCTCACTCGTCGGCAGAAGGTGACTGATACGGTTTACTGTACGTCATTTCCGGCGCAACCGCGATCCGGAGGCGGTTGCGCCGGTACATCGGTACAGCAATCCGTATGAAGGGGCACTCGAGGCACAGTGCTCGAAGTTCTCACGAGACGATCGGTCGACGGCGAATGCGGCCGTCAGTCCGTGACGCCGTTCTGATCGCATAGGGTGGCGTCTGCGGTCGTGCGACTGTTTTCTAGGAGCGTGACGAGAGACGTCGGAACCGGTGCCGTCTCGCGAATGATTTCGGTACGGGCGTCCGACGAGGAAAGACGGTTTCAGCGGGACCCGCCGGGGGACGGTCAGTCGCTCGCCGCCGTCGACTCGTCGGTCGACATCGAGTCGGCGATCGAGTAGAGCGATTTTCGCGCGTCGCGGAAGTACACACCTTCGTGGACGACGTCGGCCTCGCGGAGGCTCTCGAGTGCGAACCGAACTGTTCGCTTGCTCAGACGGGATTCGGCCGCGATCTGTCCCTGCGTCATCGCGCCGTCGACCTCGAGAACCTTCAACACGAGTTTCGCGCTCGGTGGGAGGTCGTACAGTCGATCCGGAACGTCAGTCATACACGTCACCTTGTCTGGACGGGAATATACTCGTTTACTGGTGGTGCACAAACCGTGCACGACCGCGGATTCCATCTCGATACAGCGCCGCTCAGCCCGCGTCTACACGATGGGCTTCGAGACGGGATCGAGGCACTGTCACGCACGGGTGGACGCGAGTTCGTCGACTTGATACCGTTACGCGAACCCGATCGTTGGTGGGGTACCCACCGCCCACCGACCTACGGGAGCAACAGGACTGTTATAAAAATCGGCTCCGTCGGTGGGCTTATGAACGTTCGTCAGGTGGTGCCGAAAGACGCGATTCCGAGCGTCGACGAGCCCGCGTTCGGGACGGCGTATTTCGGGGACGGTGACGACGACGTCATCGTCGTCGAGACGACGCCAGCGAAGGCGTATCCGGTTCGCATCCTCGACTACCACGAGATCGTCAACGACGTGCTCGAGGACGACGACGAATCGATTCCGATCGCGGTGACGTGGTGTCCGCTCTGTGGCAGTGCGATCGTCTACGACCGAAGGGTCGACGGCCGCTCGCTCGAGTTCGGCGTCAGCGGGAAGCTGGCCGACGACGATCTCGTGATGTACGATCGCGAAACCGGATCGGAGTGGAAACAATCCTCCGGCGAGTGTATCGCCGGCGCGTTCGCGGGACGACGGCTGACGGTCCGGCCGTCCGCGATGCTGACCTGGGACGCGTTTCGCGAACGACACCCGGACGGCGTCGTGCTACAGCCCCTCGAGAACGCCCGGAGCGAGGCCGCGAGCGACGGCGACACGCCCGCGGAGATCACCTACGACGATCGACCGTACGCGGACTACTTCGACGCCGACGGATTCGGGCTGGCCGCCCACCGGGAAACGGAAGGGGCGCGATCGTGGGACCGAACGGATATCGACCCGAAGACCGTCGTTCTGGGTCTCGAGGTCGGCGACGAAGCCGTCGGATTTCCGCTCCCCCGCGTGGTCGACGCGGGCGGCGTCGTGACCGACACGGTCGCCGGAACCGACGTCGCCGTGTTCGCGACGGAGAGCGGAATTCACGCGTTCGAAACCCCCGGATACGGGTTCGAGCCGGCCGCAGACGGTCGGTTCCGCGGCGATTCGACCGTGTGGGACGGCGCGACGGGAGAGGCAGCCGACGGCCGACGGCTGACGCGACTGCCGGCGCGGCGACTCTTCGCGTTCGCGTGGCAGGACGATCACGGCCCGGACGCATTTTTCGAGTGACTGAGGCGCGACGCGACCGGCTCGTCGTGGAACTCGTGGCGGTATCGGGCCGCGCGGAGTTCGTCTCGTCCGTTTCGAGGACGCTTGCCACTGTAGCTGTCGGTGGCAACGGCCGTTTCCGATTCAGCGATCGGTGGCCGAAACCGGACTCGCCCGATCGTGTCGGTGATCACTCGGGCGACCAGTTGCAGGCGTCGCCCGTACTCAGGTCGTTCGCGTCGATGTACGCCGACAGACAGGCGTAGTTACAAAAGTAGGTCGGCGAACCGCAGTCGGCGGTGCAGTCGCGTACGCAGACGGGGTCGTGCTCGAAGATACGCGACTCGCAGTACGCACAGGTCTCGTCCGCGTCGGGAGTCGTGGCGGTCGATGACATACCATACACAGGGTCCGCGAGGGCCGAAAGCGCTTCGATGGGATCGCATTTCGGAGACCGATCGGCGGCGGCAACTCACCGCGATCGGTTCTCGTTCGATAGCACTGGCGACGGTTTCACTGATCGGTTCGTTCCCGATGGACGCGTTCCTCGCCCACTGGTGGATCTTTCCCGCGTCGATCCTGTTTTCGACCGTCGCGCTCGCCTCGGGCGTCTCGGGGGCGCTCTTTTTCAGTCCGTTCTTCCTGCTCGTCGTCGGCCTGGAGCCGGCCCAGGCGATCGGTGCCGGACTCCTGACGGAGGTCTTCGGGATGGGGAACGGGCTTCGATCGTACGTCAAACAGGGGCTCGTCGACTACGCGACGGCGAAGTGGCTCCTGATCGGCGGGACGAGTCGGGACACGCGTGGGCAAGCACGTCCCGAGCGACCTGATGGAAGTCGGTCTCGGCGTCATTTTCGGCTTCGTTGGCGGTATCGTGCTCGTGACGACGGTCCTGTTCTGATACTACCGGACAACAGTCAGTGAATACTCGATCGCGTTTCGACGGCTGTCGTCGCTGACGACAGCGTCTCGAGTGCGATGGATGTATGAACCGTTTTGTCCGGCAGTATGAGTGCCCCGTCGTCCACGGCGATCGGTATCGTCGATCGATCGGTGACCGACGTCCGCCGACACTCGGACGGGAGTCCGATCGACGCGACCTTCCCGCGACTCACGTCCCAGCGTTTTCGGACGGGATCTGCGGAGTGACGCGGCCAAACGTAAACGCTGGACTGGTTCAGGGCGCCGATTATCCACGCTCGGTGGCGATCATCGATCGATACCGCCTTCGACCGATGACAGCCGAGTCCCGCTGGCGACCGCACTCGACGAGAGACCCGAACAGCCGACGGCCCGAGCACCGATCGATCGCGCCGTCCGAACGTCGATCCGTCACCCGTCACGCATGAGCAGGACCAGGCGATCCCTTCTCCGGGCCGTCGGTTCGACGGGCGTGGTGGGATCGGTCGTGCTCGGGTCGGACACGAACCGGGCGTGGTCGAGTCGCGGTTCCGCCCCCCGAATCGAGCCGATTTTCAGTTACCCGTCGCCGCTGGGGAGGCCCGACGACGTCCACGAGCGAACGATACTGGACCTGCTCCACCGGGCGGTGCCCGGGACGGCGGTGCACCTCTCCCTGTACGCGTTCACGCGCACCAACGTGGCGAGAGCGTGTCTCGCGGCCGCCGACCGCGGCGTCGACGTCAACGTCCTGGTGGACGACCACCTCGCCGAGGCGGACGCGGTCCAGCGACTCCGCGGACGGTCGAACGATCGCGTCTCGATCACCGCGGACGGAGGGATCGGCGTCTCCAGGAACCACAACAAGTTCCTCCTCGTCGAAGAACTGAACAACGGCGAGTCGAACGTCGTGTGGCAGTCCTCGTCGAACCTCACGAACACGCAGCGCTTTCTCCACAACACGTCCGTCGTGTTCCGCGGCGCCGGCGACCTGTACGACGTCTACCGGGAGTACTGGAACGAACTGGCCGCCGGCGACTCCGACCCGCACTACAATCGCACAGCAGAGACCGACTCCGCGACCGTGTACTTTTCCCCTCGATCCGACTTCGACACCCACCTCGCGGCCCTCGAGAACGTCGTTCCGTCCCGTGACGCGACGATCCGATTCATGTATTCGATCTGGAACGAGAAGCGTCCCGCGATCGTCGATCGCATCGCGGAACTCGTCGACGCGGGCTGTACGGTCGAGGTGATCCTCAACGGGGAGAAATCAGACATCGGCCAGCGCTTGCGGCGGGCGGGCGCGGACGTGCTCGAGTATCCGACGACGACGGTAGGCCGAGTGACGCCGTGGCAGTCGCCGAACGTCCACTCGAAGACCATGCTCGTCGACGCCGACGTCGACGTGGACGGCGAGACGAGACGCCGTCGCCTCGTCTACACGGGGTCGCAGAACCTGAGCAGAAACGGGTTACTCGCCAACGACGAGACGCTCCTCCGGATCGAAGACGACGACGTCTACGCCCAGTTCGTCCGGGACTGGAAGCGCGTTCACGAACAGGGGCGTCGCCTGGCCAGCGACGGAGCGATGGCGATCGTACGCTCCCTCTGGTGACGCGTTCCGGAGCGGTTCCGCCGAGTGTGTCGTTTTGCCCCTGTGCACCGCGACTACCCGTCCGGGTGGATTATATACCGATCGTCGGAGTACGGACCCCATGCCGAACGACACTCCCGAACTGCAGCCACCGGAACTGTCCGCAGACGACTTCCTTCGCGTTCCGGACGACCGTTTCACGTCGGACACCGTCGCGATCGTCACCGGCGGCGGGTCGGGCATCGGCCAGGCGACGAGCGTCGCCCTCGCGACCAACGGGCTGACAGTCGCCGCCGTCGACATCGACGAGGAGGGGCTCAAGGAAACCGTCGAGGTCACAACGTCTCTGGACGCGGACGGACGCGTCGTCCCGATCGAGGGCGACCTCACCGACGACGCCGCCGTCGAAGCGGCCGTCGAGGAAGCCGCCGATCTGGGGACGGTGCGCTACGCCGCGAACATCGCCGGGATGCAACACATCGCGTCGATCGCCGACTTCCCGATGGACAAATACGATTTCATGCACGATCTCATGCTTCGGTCGCCGTTCCTGCTCTCGAAGCACGTGATTCCGCACATCGAGGCGACCGACGACGGCGTCGGCGCGATCGGAAACATGTCGTCGGTCCACGGCCACTACGCGACCCAGGACAAACCGGCCTACATCGCGCTGAAACACGGGCTCATGGGATTGACGCGGGCGATCGCGGCCGAGGGCGGCGGAACGCTCCGCGGGTTCTCGGTGAGCGTCGGCTACGTACTGACGCCGCTGATGGTCGATCAGATCGAGGATACCGCCGAGGAACGCGGGATCTCCGAACGGGAGGTGATCGAGGACGTGATGCTCGGCCAGGCCCGCACAAAGGAGATGATGACGCCTGCCGAGGTGGCGAACCTGTTCGTCTTCGGGTTCTCGAGTCACGCGAGGCACCTCAACGGCGCCGACTTGCTCTGGGACGGCGGCTACACGACGACGTATGAGTGAACGCGACGGCGCGGAGACGCCGACGAACGTCGCCATCGCCTGCCAGGGCGGCGGGAGCCACACGGCGTTCACCGCTGGCGTCCTGAAGGGGCTGCTTCGCGAGTGGCCCGAGGAGTACGAACTGGTCGGGATCAGCGGGACCTCCGGCGGTGCATTCAACGCGCTCGCGACGTGGTACGGCCTCGTCACGGCCGACGAGGAACGCGCGATCGAACTCCTCGATGACCTGTGGGAGGACCTGTCGGCGACCGGCGTCACCGATCGGTTCCTCAACGACTGGGTTACCGGCCTGTCGCGCCTCGAAAGCAGCGGGTTGCCGATTCCGCGGGTCAGTCCGTACCAGATGCCAGGGCCGGAACTGGGCAAAGAGGAGATCCGGAACACCCTCGAACGGCACATCGAGTTCGAGGAGATACCTGAGTACTGCACGCGAGACGCGCCGGAACTCGTCGTCGGCACCGTCGACGTCAACGCGGGCGTCTTCGAGACGTTCGTCGACGAAGAGGTGACGCCGGAAGCGGTGCTCGCCTCGGCGGCCGTTCCGACGCTCTTCGAGGCCGTCGAGATCGACGGCCACCTCCACTGGGACGGCCTCTTCTCGCAGAATCCGCCGATAGACGACCTCATGACCGTCGATTCCGACCACAAGCCGGACGAACTGTGGGTCATCCAGATCAATTCCCAGGAGATCGAGGGAGAACCCACGTCGTTCGAGGAAATCGCCGACAGGCGAAACGAACTCGCGGGGAACATCTCGCTGAACCAGGAGTTGCACGTCATCAAGCGGGTCAACGAGTGGATCGACGCCGGCCACCTCCCTGAGAGCGAGTTTTCGAGGACTGCCGTGCGACGGATTCCGATGGAAGCGGACTACCACTGCTCGACGAAGGTCGATCGCAGTCCGTCGTTCCTCGAGAAACTGATGCGCCTCGGCGAAGAGCGCGCGGCCGCGTTTCTCGAGGCCGGTCCGCCCGAAGAAAGCGCCTACACCGTTTCGGAGCCGCGGCACAGTCCACCGACCCAGTAACCGACTCCGAACCAATCACACATGACCCGACTTCCGCTCCTCGAACTGGACGACATCCCGAACGAGTACCATCACCTGTTCACCGACGAGTACCTCGGCGATCGCCACATCTTCCGCGCGTGGGCCCACAACCCCGAGGTGCTCGAGGCCACGCTGGAGTACCTGAACACGCTCTACGACGAACTCGGCGACCGACGAAAGGAACTGGTCATCCTCACCGTCGCTCGAGCGCGCCGGGCTCGCTACGAGTGGCACCAGCACGTCGACATCGCCCGCGAGAGGGGCGTCACGATCGACGAGATGCGCGCGATCGGTGGCGATGACTTCTCGTCGTTCGCCGAGAGCGAGTTCGTCCTGCTCCAGTACGCTCGTGCCGTCGAGTCCGGAGCGGTGACTGACCAGATCCACGACGCACTGGCTCGCGAGTATTCGCCGGCGGAGATCGTCGCGGCCGGCCTGCTGATCGACTTCTACGTCGGCCTGTGCAACTACATCGCCTCGGTCGACCTGCCGTTCGAGGGCGGCGAGTTCGTCGGCTGGATCCCGGACGACGAGACGATTTCACGGCTCTTCGACGGAGACCCGTCGTAGACGGTCACGGTCAGTCCGGCGGGTACCCGCCGGTGTTCACTTCGAACCGCGCGCCGCCGTCGACGCTTTCGGTCACGTCGACGGTCCACCCGTGGGCGTCGGCGATCCCCCTGACGATCGCGAGGCCGAAGCCGGTCCCGTCGCTCGTCGTCGAGAAGCCCTGGTCGAATATCGCGTCCCGTATCGCAGCCGGGACGCCCGGTCCGTCGTCCGCGACGTAGAATCCCGCACCATCGTCCAGCGGACCGATTCGGATCGTCACGTCGTCGCCGCCGTGGATGAGCGCGTTCGAGAGGAGGTTCTCGAGCAACTGACGCAACCGCGCCTCGTCCGCTTCGATACGGTAGTCGTCGAGCGCGACGTCGATGGTGGCGTCGTCGCCTGGAATCGTCTCACGGACCGACGCGACCAGGTCGGCGAGTACGACGGGGCGCGTCTCGTCGACCTGCTGGCCGTCGCGTGCGAGCGTCAACAGGTCGTCGATCAGCGCGTTCATCCGCCCGTGTGCCGTCTCGATACGATCGAAATCTTCCGCCGAACCGCTCTCCCGGGCGAGTTCGAGCGCGGCCTGCGCGACCGTGAGCGGGTTGCGAAGATCGTGGCTCACGACGGATGCGAACGCCTCGAGACGATCGTTGGTCCGTTGAAGCGTCCGCTCGCGTTCCTTGCGCTCGGTGATGTCCTGGAACGCGCCGCGGGAACCGATCAGTTCGCCATCGTCGTCGTACCACGGCGTTCCCAGCGTTCGAACCCAGCGTTGCTCGTCGCCGTTCGCGATGAGCCGCAACTCCAGATCGTACCCGTCGCCCGTCGTCCGCAGCCGCTCGAACGCGTCCGTGATCGTCGCCCTGTCTCGAGGGTGATAGAAGCCGATTCCGTCTTCCACCGTCGGCTCGTACTCCGGAGGCATATTGTGGATGCGATAGACTTCGTCCGTCCATCGCATCGTCTCCGTCCGGAAGTCGACCTCCCACCCGCCGATCGCTGCGACCGACTGGATCTGTCCGAGAAACTCCCGTTTCTGCTCGAGTTCCCGGGCCCGTCGTTTGTGGTCCGTGATGTTTCGTCCCTCGGCCACGAGCAGGACGACGTCGCCCCGTTCGTCAGTGACCGGTCGAAGCGAGAAGTCGATGATCACGGTCCCGTCGGCGCCCTGGACCTCCTCGTCGTACCGGACGAACTCGCCGTCGGCTGCCGACTCGATCGCCGCTTTCAGGGACTCCTGGGTGTCCACGCCGATCTGCCACCACTCGGACTCCCAGAGTGGAGTACCCACCACGTCCTCGCGATCGAACCCGCCGAATTCCAGCGCGGAATCGTTCGCCTCCAGTAGCGTCCCGTCGGGATCGAGCAGACCCGTAAACTGGTAGGTCTGGTTGAAGATCGCGTCGTACTGGCGTTCTCGCTCCTTGCGGTCGGTGATATTGCGCGTCGCGCCGACGATTTTTTCGATTTGGCCGTCGATCCTGACCGGTGCAATTTGTGTCTCCCAGTAGGTCCGCTCGTGGGGGACCGAGAGGACCTCCTCGTAGTGGAGCGACTCACCGCGGGCGACACACTTGCGGTAGTTTTCGAGGATGGCACTCCCCTGCTCGTCGCCGAAGACGTCCCGTAGCCGCCGTCCGCTGAGTTCGTCGTTCGATAGTCCAGTGTGGGATTCGTAGACGGGGTTCACTCGTTCGAGTCGGAACTCGTCGCCGTCTTCGTCGACGTCGATGAGGAACAGCGCATCCTGCGTGTTCTCGAACACCGTTTCCGCGAGCAGGACGTCCGCTTCTCGACCCTTTCGATCGGTGATCTCACGGGCGACGATCGACAGGCCGTCCGCGTCGGCATAGAGGGTCACCTCGAACCAGGTATCAGATGACTCACAGAGCTGGGTTTCGACCGACCGTGATTCGTGCGTTTCCATGACCGCACGGCAGTGTGACTCGAGGGGCGATCCGCGAAGCGCCGGCACGGCATCCCAGAGAACGCCACCGACGACGTCCGCTACCCGACTGCCAGTCCACGCCTCCATCCGTTCGTTCCAGTACGTGACTCGCCACTCGGAATCCACGGCACAGTACGCGTCCGAGACGCGTTCGATCATCCGCTCGTACTCGGGGTGGGCGTCGGTCATCGATCGGGCGGTTACACGGGTGGCACGATGCGGTACGGGACGAGCGTACGACGGTTTCAATCCCGGGTAGCGGCCTTGCGGATCCGGTCGACCAGGACGTCGAACTGTTCGGCGTCCGGTCCCTTCTGGACGTAGTCGGTGACACCAGTTGCGATCGCCTCGCTCGCAACTCGCTCACTCCCTTTGGCGGTAAAGACGATGAACGGAAGCGCCGGGTCCGCCTCGCGAACAGCTTCCAGGAAGTCGAGACCGGAGATCGCGGGCATATCGTAGTCACTGACGATACAGTCGAACGACTCGTCTTCGAGCGTCGACACCGCCTCGAGCGCACTCGCCGCGGTCGTGACCGCCAGGTCGTCGTTCTCGCGTTCGATGTAGGCGCCGATGGTTTCGGGGAGTCCGGGTTCGTCGTCGACGAGCAACACCCTGATCTCGTCGTCGGACCGATCGTGCGTTTCGTTCGCGTTTTCGAACCGGATCTGCTGGCGGACCGCGAGATCGAGCCACTCGCCGGTTTTACCCTGGAGGTTCGTCGATTCGGCGATGCGCTCGCCAGGATCGTACGTGATGAGGCCGTGGTCTTCGAGTAATGGGAGATGGCTGTGGAGCAACGACGTTTGCGCGCGAGTCCGGTCGTACTCATCAGAGTCCTCCGTGCTGGTCGCCGAGAGCACGTCGACCAGTTCGTCGAGCGTCGCAGCCCTGTGCTGACGGAGATGGAACAGCACGGTCCGTCGATTCGAGTCCGAGAGAATGCGGAACAGGTCGTCGGTCGGGGGAGCCGCACGATCGTGACCGTCTGGAGTGGTAACCTCGTCTTTCATAGGTGGTAGGGTGTCCCACACAAACATAAGTATTATTTAATTTCCAGTAATATTACTATTTTGCCTGAGAGTCAAGCTGTGCGGACACTCTCACCCGCGATTCTTCAGTTAGTCGGTTATGTCGTGAGCGTTGAAACGTTGCATAACCCACTCGCGCGAGTGTGGCCGGAACATCGCTTATCGCAAGACAGCTTTGCGATCAGTGTGTAAATCGTTTCAGTGGCTACTATAGGAACGGGGTGATCGACGAACACGACCCACGGGAGGAGTCCGCACAGCCCTCATCGGTAGGTTCGGACGGCGCGAAAAGTCGTCACCGTCGAGAGGGAGCGCTGTTCGGAGTCGCTCAATTCGAGGCGTCCAGGAACGCCGCCTCGACGACCTTCCCGAGCGTCGGGTGGGCGTGGATCGTGTCGGCCACCTCGTCGACGGTTGCGCCCGTCCGCATCGCGACGACGGCCTCGTGCACCAGCATCGACGCCTCGTACCCGATGACGTGACAGCCCAGGATCTCGCCGTCCGGCGCCCCGAGCACCTTCACGAAGCCGTCCTCGAGTTTCTTCGCCCGTCCCATCGCCGAGTCGGCGTAGTCGGCGCGGCCGACGACGTACTCGCGCCCCTCCTCCTCGAGTTCGTCCTCGGTGGCACCGACGCCGGCGATCTGGGGCTCGGTGAAGATCGTGTGCGGCATCGCTGTGAGATCGATCGCCCGCCGCTCGTCGTGGACGACAGTGTCGATCACGTGGCGCGTCTCGTAGTCGCCGGAGTGTTTGAACAGGGCGTTTCCGGCGACATCCCCCTGGGCCCAGACGTTCTCTGCGGTGGTTTCCAGATACTCGTTCGTCTCGACGAAGCCGCGATCGTCGACCTCGATACCGGCAGCGTCGAGGTTCAGCGCGTCGGTGTTCGGCCGTCGGCCCAGCGCGACGAGGACCTCCTCGCCCTCGACCGCGATCGTCTCGCCGTCCTCGGTTTCGGCGTGGACCCGGTGACCGTCATCGACCGCTTCGACGGCCGTCACTCGGTGCCCGGTGTAGACGTCGTGGCGATCGCTCGCGATGTCGGTGAACGCTTCGGAGACGTCGCCGTCCTCGCGGGGAACGAGCGCGTCCATCATCTCGACGATGGTGACGTCCGTCCCGATCGACTCGAAGACGTAGCCGAGTTCGACGGCGATGTACCCGCCGCCGAGAACGACGAGACGCTCCGGCGGGTCGGTCAGGTACAGCGCCTCTTTGCTCGTCAGGTAGTCGACGTCGTCGAGACCGTCGATCGGCGGGACGACGGGACGGCTGCCCGTTGCGACGACGACCTTCTCGCTCGTTACCTCCTGTCCGTCGAGTTCGACCGTCCGATCGTCGACGAACGCGGTTCGTTCCTCGAAGAGCGTGAGATGGTCTTTCTCGCGGTATCGCTCCGCCATGTCGTCGGCGATCCCGCCAAGCAGGTCGTCCATCTCGCCGACGACGGATTCCCAGTCGATTCCCTCGAGGCTGGCGTCGACGTGGAACCGCTCGGCATCCCGAACGTGATTGACCGCGTTCGCCGCCTGGATGAGCATCTTCGAGGGGTTACAGCCCCGGTTGAGACACGTTCCACCGAGCGGTCCCGGTTCGACGAGCGCCGTCTCGAGTCCGCGATTCGCCGCCGCCGCGGCGACGTTGTTGGCTGTGCCACCACCGATGACGAGGACGTCAAAATCGGCCATTCCAGCGGTATCGACTCCGGGAACACGTAAATAGCGAACGGGGGTGTTCACCGGCGAGACACGACCGACGGGACAGCGAGGTGGCGACGCGCTCGGCTCTCGACGACCTGTCGAGTCACGCCGACCGGACCGCATCGGGCGCCACTGCGTCGAGGATCAGTGTTCGGAGTCTTCGATCTCCGCGTAGTACTCGTCTTCCGACCAGTCGCCGTCGAGGTACGCGGTGGCCCACTCCGTCTCGAGAAAGACCATGAAATCCACGGTTCCGTCGTCCTCGAGCGCGGTCGGCATCGCCCGCCGATCGAATCCCTGGTCGACGATGTCGGCGTAGGCGTCCCCGAGGATCGGGACGTCGGCCTCCAGGCCACCGCTGTCGGTGTACTCGGGGATGAACATGCCGTGTAACTCCCAGTCGGTCACCGAGAGGTCGTCGTCGACCGCCTCGACCATCTCCGCAGCGAGCGCTCGCTCCTCCTCACTGACGTCGGAGTCGTCGTCCCCGGAGCCGTCACCGCCCCCCCTGGGCGGCCTCCTGTTCGGACTCGTCCGTATCGTCCAGACAGCCTGCGATGGTTCCGGCGCCGACGGCAGTCGCAGTCGTCAGGACGGTGCGTCTCGGAATGCCGTGCGATCGACTGAATCGGTTGTGGTCGGTCACGTGTCCTCTCCTCGAGTGGGTTCGAACGGGGTTCTGGTTCGAATCAGCCGGTCTGATCCTGGGATCCGCGGCGGACGGCCGCGGGAGCGAGACGAATCATCGTCGTCCGTTTCGGAACGCGCCGAAGCGTCGTAGGGCGTTCGCCCCGACGGAGCCCGACACTCGAAGCGGCGGCGACGAGACGGCTATACGCATTCACCGTCGTCGCGGTACAAAACCGTTGTGCGGTACTGGACGCGACCCGTGAGACCGTTCGGAGACGGTCGGTGCTTCGAGGTGCTTCCGCGGCCTCTGTACTGACGATCGGGGCCCCGATCGTCACCGACTCTCGCGAGCGATCCGTCGTCTCGCCGTCGCTCTCACCCGGATGTCACTCAACGTCGATCGTTCCGGCGACGTACACCAGACTCAGGAACAACGTGGCGACGCCCAGGGGCAACAGCCACGCGAACGTGGTCAGCAGAAGGCCGCTCGCCTGTATCCCGAGGGCGATCAGGACGACGGGGCCACAGCACACCGTCCCGGACAGCAGCGCGGGTACCGACGCGAGCAGGCCGGACCCCGCGCCGATCCCGCAGGCCGCCGGCTGCACGACCGCGAGGTAGGTCAGTCCGAGATTGATCCCGACGAGGCCGGCGATCAGGAGGCCGATCGCGAGGTTGAGCGGCGACACCAGGAGTCGAACGACGCCGGTGTCGAGGAGCGCGACGGCCTCGAACGTCGCCGGGCCGGTCCGGGCGACCATCCGGCCCAGCGGGTCGTCGACCACGACCAGGGTCGCCGCCACGTCTGGTCGAAACGCCAGATCGCCGACGGCCCAGAGGAAGGCCACGAGGTAGCCGATCGCGACGACGGATGCGATCGCCAGCGAATCGTACCGCCGGACGACGAGTGCCGTCGCAGCCGCCGTCTCGTCGAGTCGCCGCCGCGGATTCGGAACGAATCGACGATCGGTGCTCATTCGTGGACCTCCGTCGACGGGTAGTAGCCGTACCAGGCGAACCACATCGCGTCGAACGCGATCTCGCGCTCGAGGGGGAGTTCGTCGGCCTCGTACTCGTCACCGCCGACGGTGAATCTCCCGTCGTCGTGCTCGACCGTCTCGTCGCCGGGGTTCCGGTACACGTAGCCCGTGTCGAGTCCCTCGTCGTGGACGGTCACGTACGGGACGTCGTTCACCGTCCCCTCGACGACCGTACGTTCGCGGAGGGTCGCTTTGGGAACCGCGACCGCGCCGTCGGCGTTCCGTGCTCCGACGACGACCGCCTTCGCGGGGAACCGATCGTCGGTCGTCAGCGGACTGAACAGCGTGTTCGCGCTGTCGTAGTATCCGGTCCGGGGATTGTATCCCCCGTAGGGATCGTCGCCGTAATTTCGAATGTGGCCAGTTTCCTCGGTGAGCACGACCGTCTCCGGATACGACTCGCGCCACCGCTCCCACGTCGTCCAGATCACCCGGAACTCATCGAGGTAGGCTCCTTCGTGCGGACCGCGGATCCCCCGCGCGAGCATCTGGGGCCACCACGTCTCCGTCCCGCGATCGTACATGACGAGGTTGCTGTTGACGAGTCGGCCGGAGACGCCGAACTCGACCTCGCCGCGACAGAAGCCCTGTGCGGTTCCGGTCAGCGGACAGTACGTCACCGCGACCGGTTCGTCGCCGACGACGTCGTTCACGACCTCGTGCCAGACGAGGACGTGCTGGGGGTAGGCCTTCGCCTCGCCGTTCAGTTCGACGCCGAATACCGGATCGCCGTCAGTCAGGTTCGTCGGCGGCTCGTCGGCCGCGGTGAACTGTGGCTCGTCGATCGAGGGGATGCCGTCCTGTCCCGGACCGCCGGAGAGACTCGCGTCCTCGAGTTCCTCGGTCGTGTACTCCTCCGGAAGCGATCGGTCGGCAGTCGGCGGGCCGCCGGTCGACGCGTCCTCGGCACCCGCTCCGCGATCGGGATCACCGGCGGTGTCCAGACAGCCTGCCAGGGTGGCGAGACCGACGCCCCCGATCGTGCCGATAACGGACCGTCTGGAGATGCCGCCGGGTTTTCGTCCGTCTCGCATAGGTATCGAGAGGTGTGCGTCCCCAATAACCCGACGTTGGTCGTGTGCGATCGACGCACAGGCGCGTTTCAGTATTTATTATCGGCGGGTCGTAACCCACGTATGGGCCACGAGGGAGGGGACAGCGGGAGCAGACAGGACCGGTTTCGAACGAACCCGGCTGCGACGGACCCGTTCCGGGAGGGGATCGATCGGCGCAGAATGCTACAATCGTCGGCCGCCATCGGGACGACCGCGACGGCGACGCTGTCTGGCTGTCTGTCCGATTCGAACGGAGCGCGTGCGCCGACGGTGTACGTGTTCAACAACGGCGATCGAACGCTGAGCATCGTCGACGCCGACGCCGACGAACTGGTCGAGACCGTCTTCATCGATACGACGGCGTCGTTCCCGGCCAACCAGTACGGCACCGGCGCCGATTCGCCGTCCGAGACGCTCTGGCTCAACGTCTCCGGCGGCGTCAGGGCCCTCGACCAGCACACGGTCGACGAGGTCGCGGCGATCGAGACCGGGTTCGAGCCGAACTACCCGAACCTGACGCCGGACGGGAACCACCTGCTCGTCGCCGCCGGCGGAACGACCACCATCGATCCCGACCCGGACGATCCGCCGGACCACGTCATCCTTCGAATCGACGCCGATCGCGAGAGCGATACGTTCGGCGAGGTCACGGGCGAAATCGAGGTCGGGTACACCGGGCCGTGCGATACGACGCTGACCCCGAACGGCGAGTACGGATTCGTGGCGGACATCGCGAACGAGACGCTGACCGTGGTCCGCGTCGATCCGTTCGAAATCGTCACGCGAGTCGACGTCGGCGACCCCGCAGGGGAGGGGAACGTCCTGCCGTTCATGTGCACCGCGTCGTTCGACGGCGATCTTCTCCTGGTCGAGAACGGCGAGGGCGAACTCGACCGAATCACTCGAGACGACGGTCTTTCGGCGCCACCGATCACGAGCGAGATCTCCCCCGACACCGACGCAGCCTACCTCTTCACTCCCGGTATCGACGCCGTGACGGTGATCGACCTCGACGAACGGGCCGTCGACCGCGAACTCGACGTCGGCGGGAGTGCGATATCCGGCGCGTGGGGTCCCCACCGGGAGAAACTGTACGTTCCGGTCCAGACCGCGAACCACGTCGCAGTAATCGACCCCGAGCGGCGGGCCGTGCTCACGACGATCGATACCGGGGAGACGCCGACGGGGGCCGTCGGCGGGATGGTTCGGCCCGAGACGACCACCAGCCAGCGACTGCGAAGTTCGCTGGCGACGCTCGGCGTCTCGTTCGGTGACCGGGAACCGACGTTCTGCCCCGACGACAACTGTTACTGTGGGTGACAGTGCCGCGTCATCGCCGTCGTTCGATTCGATCGGCTGAACCGCGAGCACCGGCTTCGAATCCGATACTGGCGGCCCCTCGATCGGTACCCTGCTGACGTATTCGCCGTCGCGACGACAGTGCCGTTTTCCCGGTCCGGCCCGTACGACCGGGTATGCCCGTCGAAACGGACGCCGAAGTACGAGAGATACTCGGACGAGAAACCGTCGCCGTCGTCGGGTGTTCGTCGACGCCCGGCAAGGACGCCCACGAGATACCGGCGTATCTCCAGCGACAGGGCTACGAGGTCGTCCCGGTCAATCCGTACGCGGACGAGGTCCTCGGGAAGCCGGCCGCCGACTCGCTCTCCGACGTCGAGGAGGACATCGACATCGTCGACGTATTCCGACCGAGCGACGAGGTGTCCGGCATCGTCGACGAGGTGCTCGACCGCGACGACGTCGACGTCGTCTGGCTCCAGCTCGGGATTCACGACGACGAGGCCGTCGCCCGAGCGGAGGACGCTGGCGTCCGAGTCGTCCAGGACCGGTGTATGAAACCCGAGCACCAGCGCCTCATCGCGTCTCGGTGACCGGTGCCGGTTCCGCGGCTGACGTTGTCCGGCCGGATCATCGATCATCTGACGAGACACTGTCAGGAGGCGCTCGACGCCGCCGTCGACGCCTTCAACGAAGCGGGCACAGCGGCCCGACGCGGGAACCGACGATCGACGCAGACGCCGACTGGAAGACGCAACTCACCAGGGGGTGCCGGCTCCTCGCCGTCGAACGGCAGGCCGAATCGATGCATCGACTGGCCCGCGAACTCCACCGACACGTCACCGGCCAGATCCGCGAAGGCGGCGTCTGAAACTGGACCGCTGACCGTCCACCGAACGAGTCGAGCCCCGACCACCGACACCGTCCGAGTATAGTAGCCACTGAAACGATTTACACACTGATCGCAAAGCTGTCCTGCGATCAGGTGTGCATTGACTTTCAGTGGCTACTATAGCACGGCTCAAACACTTTCCCCTCCAACGCCGCAATATCACTCGGGTATGTCCGTCGAGTTGCTAGACGGGAGTGGTGGGCCGATCCGACTTGCAAAGGGGGACGCTCCCGTGGATTGCAACCGAGTAGATACCACTCGAACAGATCGAGGACGAACTCGAATTCGTGTTCGCGTTCGGGATGGGTGACGACACTGGCCGTCACCCAACAGTTGAGGCCATGGATCGCGAATTGCAACCGATACCTGTGTCGAACACCCACCGGCAGCACGACCTCGTCGTCTGGGGGGCCACTGGCGTCGCTGGCCGCCTCGTCGCCGAGTATCTCACTGCACAGTACACACCGGACCAGCTCTCGCTCGCACTCGGCGGTCGCAGCGAGCGTCGGCTCCACGAACTGGAAACAGCACTCGGAGAACGGCGTTCTGCGTGGGATGACATCCCGATCGTCCTCGGCGACGCGACCGAGCCCGACAGTCTCCACGCCATCGCCGAAGACACGCGTGTCGTCTGTACGACGGTCGGCCCGTACACGACGTATGGCACACCACTCGTCGAGGCATGCATCGCCGCCGAAACGGACTACTGTGATCTGACGGGCGAGGTGAACTGGGTGCGGGAGATGATCGATCGATACCACGACGACGCGATCGAGGCAGGCACTCGAATCGTCCACAGCTGTGGATTCGACTCGATCCCCAGCGATCTCGGGACGAAACTCGTTCAATCGTTCGCCATCGACGAGTTCGGGACGCCGTGCGATATGGCATACATCTACCTGGAGGACAGTCGCGGGAGCGTGAGCGGTGGCACGATGGCCAGTGCAATCGAAGTGTTTCGCGCCGCGTCGACCGACCCACTTGCCCAGCAGACGCTTCGGAACCCGTACTCGCTGGCACCGAAAGGTGAGCGCGACGGCGTCGATCCGGGCGCACAGTCCGTCCCGAAAAAGGACCCCCTACGATCGGTGTGGACGGCTCCGTCGCCGATGGCGGTGGTGAACGAACGGGTCGTTCGACGCAGCAACGCGCTGCTCGGGTATCCGTGGGGGCGTGAGTTCGAGTGCACAGAAGTGTTTCCCACGGGCGACGGCCTCGGCGGCCCGGCACGTGCAAGCGCTGTCTGGGCGGGGATCATGGCCGCTACTGCTGGGATGGCGTTCGGTCCGACACGAGACGGATTACGTCGATTCGTGTTCCCGGATCCGGGCGAGGGGCCGACGAGAGAGCAGATCGAAAACGGGTATTTCACCGTCCGCGTACTCGGCCGTGGAACCGCCACTGACGGCCCGTTCGTCGTGGAGAGTCAGATTAGCGCCGATCGGGATCCGGGCTACGGCGCGACCGCGAGGATGCTCAGCGAGGCTGCGATGTGCCTGGTGCGCAACCAGACCGACTCACCGCTCGCGGGTGGAATTCTCACGCCGGCGTCAGGTATCGGTGACCCACTTGCTGACAGGCTTCGGCAGGCGGGACTGGATGTGGAAGTTGACGTGTGGGATAGTCCGCCCGCGTGACACGGTTTACTGTAAGTCATTTCCGGCGCAACCGTGATCCGGGCGGCGGTTGCGCCGGTAAATCGTACAGCAATCCGTATGAGACGTTCGACGCTGCGTTCGCCTACGAACTGCCTATCGCCCATATTCTTGCTGTTGTAGAGATGCTCAAATGCTTCTCACCGAAACTGATTCTCACAGTGTAATTCGCGTTTCAAGGCTGGGGCATTCGACGGAAGTCTATAGTAACAACTGAACCGATTTACACACTGATCGCACAGCCATCCTGCGATCAGGTGTGCATCGACTTTCAGTTGCTACTATATCAGTGGTGTGACGTTGCACCGAAGAGAACGTGATCTGGACTCTGAGACTCCGTGTACTCTCCAGACGAAAACGCAAACTCTTGCACGACCGGCGAGTGCCTTAAGTTGGACGCTGATCATAGATGGGTAATGAGTACACGAGCGGGCAGCCCCGACGGGACATTTTGGGGTGACGTCGAGGACGACGTGGCGCTCCACCGATATCGGACGCTCGTCAACACGATCGACGACGGCGTGTATCAGCTCGATTCGGACGGACACTTCGTCGCACTCAACGACGTGATCGTCGAGACGACGGGGTATTCTCGCGAGGAACTCCTCGGTGAGCACGTCTCACGTGTTCTCACTGATGGCGATATCGAACTCATCGAGCGCGAAATCGAGAATCGGACCGGAACTGAAGACGAGGACATTGCGACCTTCGAACTCGGCGTCCACACTGCCGATGGCGACGTAGTTCCGTGTGAATTACGGATCAACGTGCTGACTGAAGAGGGGGAGTTTCAGGGAACGATCGGCGTCGTCCGAGACGTCTCCGAACAAGAGCAGCGGCTGAAAACGCTCGATTCAGCACAGGCGTCGTACGATTCGATCACGAGCGTTCTCGACGAAGCGAACATCGGCGTCTTCGTTCTCGACGACGAGTTCGACGTCGCGTGGGCCGACGAGACGATCGAACGGTATTTTGGCCTCGATCGGGACGACCTCATCGGCCGCGACAAACGACAGGTCGTCCACGAACTCGTCGCGGACACGGTCGACGATCCAGACAGATTTGCAGAGACGGTCCTGGCGACGTACGACGACAACAGTTACATCGAGGAGTTCGAGTGCCGCGTCACGGCAGGCGACGTCCGTGAGGAACGCTGGCTCGAGCACCGGAGCAAACCGATCGAATCGGGTGAACACGCCGGCGGGCGAATCGAACTCTACTACGACATCACGGATCGGAAGCGATCGGAGGACGCCCGCCGTGAAACCGAAGAACAGTTCCAGTCGCTGATCGAGGCCGTCGAGGAAGATGCCATCCTTCGACTCGATGCGGAGGGTCACGTCGTCAGCTGGAACGAGGGGGCGAAGGAGATCAAGGGATACGACTCCGAGGAGATTCTCGGCCAACACGTCTCGACGTTCTACACCGAGGAAGATCGGGACGCGGGCGTTCCCGAGCGGAATCTCGAACGGGCCACGGAAGCGGGATCCATCGAAGACGAAGGCTGGCGCGTCAGAAAGGACGGCACACGATTCTGGGCGAACGTGACGATTACGGCGGTTCGGGACGAGGATGGGGCCCCTCGAGGGTACCTGAAAATCACTCGCGATATGACCGATCGGCGCGAGCGCGAACGGGAACTCGAGAGCGAACTCCAGCGGGTGTTCGGTCGGATCTCCGACGCCTTCTACGCAGTCGACGAGGAGTATCGATTCACGCACGTCAACGAACGGGCCGAGCAACTCCTCGAACACTCCGAACAGGACCTGCTCGGCGAAAACATCTGGGAAGCGTTCCCCACTATCGATCGGATGGACGACGTTCGGGACGCCTTCGAGACGGCGATGAACTCACAGGAGTCGACCAGCCTCGAGTTCTACAACGACAATCTCGAGTTCTGGGTCGAAGCGAATCTCTATCCCTCCGAGACCGGCATCTCGGTCTACTTCCGAGACGTTTCCGAACGGAAAGAGCGCGAGCGGGCAATCCGTGAGTCGGAACGTCGCTACCGGACGCTCGTGGAGAACTTCCCGAACGGGATCATCACCCTGTTCGACGAGGACCTTCGGTACACGCTCGCCGAGGGGCAGGCATTCGACTACCTTCCCCACTCGCCGGACGACGTCGAAGGCCAGTACCTCCACGAGGTGTGGGCCGACGACGTGGTCGAGACGATCGAACCCGCGTTCCGGGCCGCACTTGAAGGCGAGACGCAATCGGTTGAGGGCACGTCCGAGGGGCGCGAGTGGATTCTCCACGTCGTGCCCCTCGCGGATCGGGATGGCGAGATTCACGGAGGAATGACGATGGCCCTGGACATCACCGAGCGCAAGGAACGCGAGCGGGAACTGGCGAAGTACGAGACGATCGTCGAGACCGTCAACGACGGCATCTACACGGTCGACGAGGATGGCCGTTTCACAATGGTCAACGACGCGTACACCGAACTGACCGGCTACTCCCGGGAGGAACTGCTCGGGTCACACGCCTCGCTGGTCGTCGACGACGAGACGATCGAGCAAGCGAATGCGGCGGAGACCGAGATTACGGAAGGATTCACCGACGATCCCAAGCTGGAAGCAACGGTACAGACGGCAGATGGCGACCGTGTTCCCGCTGAAGCGACGTTCTCGGTATTACCCGGCGATGAACGCAAACGAATCGGCGTCGTACGTGACATCACCGAACGAAAAGAGCGCGAACGCGCCCTCGAAAAGAGCGAAGCGCGATTCCGGATGCTCGCCGAGAATCTCGAGGAAATGGTGTGGGTCGAGTCGCTCGACACGCGAGAACTGCTCTACCTTAATCCCGCTTCCGAGAGGATCTGGGGACGCGACCGGGAGTGGCTGTACGACAATCCCGCCGCGTTCCTCGAGACGATCCATCCCGACGACCGTCAGCGCGTCGAGCAAGCGTACGAGGCCGTGCCGGACGACGGATTCGACGAGGAGTACCGCATCGTTCGACCCGACGACGAGGTTCGGTGGCTCGACGTACAGGCTGTCCCAGTCCATAACGAGGAGCGCCAAATTCGCCGTATCGTCGGGATCGCCGACGATATCACCGAGCGCAAGGAGCGCGAACGTGCGCTCGAGGAGTCCGAACGGCGCTACCGGACGCTCGTCGAAAACTTCCCGAGCGGTGCAGTCGGCCTGTTCGACGAGGACGTGCGGTACACGGCCGTCGGCGGGGAGCTCGTGGACGATGTCGGCGTCTCTCCGGAAGATCGGATCGGAAACAGCGTCTACGACGTCTACCCGGACGATATCGTCGAAGAGGTGAAACCGTACTTCGAGGCAGCGCTGGAGGGCGAGGCGAATTCGTTCGAGGCCGAGTATCACGATCGAAGGCTGTTCGCCTACACCTTGCCCGTCAGAAATGATGCCGGAGAGGTGTTTGCGGGGATGCTCGTCGTACAAGACGTCACCGAACGTCGGGAGTATCAGCGCCAACTCGAGGCGTCGAACGAGCGCCTCGAACAGTTCGCCTACGCCGCCTCCCACGACCTCCAAGAGCCACTGCGGATGGTGACGAGCTACCTCCAGTTGATCGAGAATCGGTACGGCGATGCGCTCGACGAGGACGGCGAAGAGTTCCTCGAGTTCGCCGTCGACGGAGCCGAGCGGATGCGCGAGATGATCGATGGGCTGCTCGAGTACTCGCGCGTCGACACGCGTGGCGATCCGTTCGAACCGGTCGACCTGAACGACGTTCTCGAAGACGTGCACGAAGATCTGCAAATGCGGATCGACGAGAGCGACGCCGAGATCACGACCGACGACCTCCCTTGCGTAGATGGCGACGACAGCCAGTTGCGCCAGGTCTTCCAGAACCTGCTGAGTAATGCGATCGAGTACAGCGGGGACGAGTCACCGCAGATCGACATTTCCGCCACGCGTGATGAGGAACAGTGGATCGTTTCGATTCAGGACGAAGGGATTGGGATCGATCCTGATGAACAGGAGCGTATCTTCGAGGTGTTCCAGCGACTGCATACACCTGAGGAACACTCGGGGACAGGCATCGGACTCGCGCTGTGTCGTCGGATCGTCGAGCGCCACGACGGCGAGATCTGGGTCGACTCCGAACCCGCCGAGGGATCGACGTTTTCGTTTACCCTTCCGGCTGTCGATACCTGAACGGTCTGTGCTGACGTCGCCATCCTCGCTAATGCATGGTCAGAGAACGCTACATTCGCGCTGTGTGTCTTGCGGGGTGTGACGAGAGATCGATTTTCTGTCGGTAGGGGCGTGCGATATACAGAGCATGAGTTCCGAACGTCGATCGGCTTTATTTCGCCCTTTCGTCTCTGATATCCCCGGGAGAGAACCTGCGAACTTAGCGGAGTTGGCGATACGCACGAAGGAGAAGCGAAGCTGCTGTCCCAATACCGGGGATGCGCGAGGAGATCGCGGCGGCACCAAGCAGTAAGAGACCACTTGTCCGGCGGCCTTTCGCAAATTCCAGCGTCGCATCGATCAGTGTCGTCACAGTGCTTGCGCTTTTGAGCACGTCTGCCCGGTCACCTGTTGTTACCATTGGGTTCGGATGAAACGACGCTCTCTATCGAGAAAACACGGTAGGCCTGCGCCTGCCAGGAAGCGATACGGTAGTCCCGACTCCGTTCTGTGTTCCCCCTGCACTGAGCGTTCAGCCTTCTGTATTGATTGTCCTCTCGGTCCGTACCACATTCGCACTGTGGAACAAGCACACCTCTGTGACCACCGACATCGAGTCGGACGGGACGTGATCTTCCCATCACGCACGTTGTTCGGCGTTGCTGAGCGTCACTACAGAACGGGAATTCTCAGATCTGAACGCCCGTGATTACATCCGAGTCGCTTCCTTCGCTTCTTCGGCGTGTTCGAGCGCGTACTCCAACTGTCGGCGGTGAACCGCTTCCAGTTCGTCCACATCCGCGTCGGTGAGTCTCGTCGTCACGACCACGCCTGGGAGACTCGTCTTCAGTTGTGAACCACGCGTCTCAAGCATCTCCTCTGGGGTAAAGTCATCCATCGACATCGGTCCTGATAGGGGCGCTTGAAGCATCTACGTTTGCCCTTCGACGAGACGATGGGGGTTCAGGGAGATGATTCACGTGATCGAGATGCACGCTGTATTCAATACCCGATTAAAATATTCCCGGCCGCTGTCAGAAGGCGTGTATTGAATAGAGTGCTCTGTAGGATCACTAGACTGCGTCGACTTTGGAGCAATCGGGCCCGATTAATTGCGAGTACATATTGCCGAATATTTTCCAGGTGCTGATGGCTGGATGAACAGATTCCTGCAAAATCAAGAGACAGCAGTGGATTCCAGAGACTAGTCCAGTGGTTAACTGCTCTCCGACGATGGTAGGCTAATCACAGCGTCGTCTAGCGATCCTGCAGAGCATGAGTTCAGCGCGATAACACCCGTTCAGCGTGTCCTGGCCGGCGGATTCGACGTCATTATGGGTTCTGAATCCATCCTCTGTCATTGTTTTACCAGAACGTTATATATTCTTTGCGGACAGTTATATCAGGATAAACGGGAGAACGAGGCGTCTCACCGCTCAATTCGTACGCGAACAGAATGCTACGAGTTTTGCCACGTATTGATAACGACGATGGGACCTTGCTGAATACATAGCGCGAATGTAATATCTGGCGCTGCTCAACAACTAGGGGCTCGTTTGTCTGATGGAATCCATCGTAACTTACGGAGCAGATTTCATCATCGAATCAATACTATCATCTTGTCATGACATAATTTCTAATCACCGCCATCGTATTATATGGGGCGCTGATGTGCGAGAGTGTGAGTCGGTCCCATCCACTGCATGGGGCACTCAGAGAGACATGCGCCATGAGCGATAAGACACACCACACGACGAGGAAATCGGATGCCGAACCGGTGCGGGCAACCCGCCGCACCGCACTTCGCGGGGCGGGTCTCGCCGGCTTACTCGCGATGGGCGGCGCCAGCGCCACTGCCAGCCAACACTCCCCGGAGGCGAATACACACCAGGCTGAAAACGAGACAGAAGATGGCGAGCCAGTCCCGGTAACGTGGGAGAACTACCCGCGCGCAGAGTCCGACACGTACCTCGCACGATACGCCGAACTGGGCGGGTTCGGAGCGTTCTATCACCTCCGAGAACTGGTCCCCATCGACGAGCAGGACGTCATCCAGATGAATCGTGATACGCTCTACTCGGCTGGCGTCTTCGACCTGACCGAGCCTGTCACCGTCACCCAACCGGATACCGGCGACCGCTACCAGTTGCTGATCGTCATCAATCAAGACAACTACTTGCGGGGATCGTCCACGACCGCCGGCGAATACACGCTGACACAGGACGAAGTCGGGACGCGGTACTGTCTGGTCCTGGTCCGCACGTTATTCGATCCGAACGATCCGGACGACATCGAGACCGTCCACACCATCCAGGACGAGATCACGGCAAGTCAGGAATCGACCGGGACGTTCGAGATCCCCAACTGGGATCAGGAATCGCTCGAGGGAATCCGGGAGGCGCTCATCACAGTCGGAGAGACGATGGACGACTCCCGGGGCGTGTGGGGCGACGCCGACGAGATCGATCCTGTCAAGCATTTCCTCGGCACCGCGATCGCCTGGGGCGGAAGTCCGGAGACGGACGAGTTCGTCCTCTGGCGAACGCCCGAACGGAACGACGGCGACACGCCATATACGCTCACCGTCGACGACGTCCCCGTCGACGGGTACTGGTCGGTCACCGTCTACAACAGCGACTGGTACCTCGAGGAAAACGAGTACGACGCGTACTCGATCAACAACGTAACCGCAGAGCGAGACGACGACGGCAGCGTCACGATTCACTTCGGTGGTGATCCCGACCAGCCGAACTTCCTCTACACGCCAGAGCGGTGGAACTATACGGTCCGACTCTACGAGCCGCGCGAAGCGATCCTCGACGGGAGCTATCAGTTCCCCGAAGTCCAGCCTGTCGAGTAACAAGGGCGCGGCCATCGATGTTCTGGCGACTGAACCGGCGTGACTCGACCGTCGCTCGTCTTCCGCTTCGCACTGACGGTCGTGCTGAACTCATGCTCTGGGCCTTATTTAGACGCCTACTTTCATCGGTCAAAGCCCCCGATGGCGCGTTCGATGTTCCGCACCGCCGATTTCATGACAAGTTCGCAGAACTGACAGTATCAGATTCCCGACCACAGCGTCTCACCGTACCGACGGCGTAATCCGAAAACCACCGACTCAGCGTTCGGGCGTTGGTGATACGTCCGATCATCGATCAAGAGGTTCCTCACGTGGCCACGCAAATCCATCACTCTCGTCGGGATAAGCGGTGTGATACCTTCCGCCCGCAGTTTCGTGCGAAATGCCTCCCAGTCGTAGCCCTTATCGGCAGCAACGGCGGTCAACACGTCGAGGTTCCGCATCAGAACCTGTCAACCAATCTGTGTATCGTGCGGTTGTTTCATCGAACAGTGTGTATCGAGGATCGTACTGGTCTCGAAATCGACGAGCAGCGTGGTCTTTACCGCCTCGAACGTGTAATCGGTGCGTTTGGCGTAGTGCTGGCTGGCTTGGATGCGATCAACGCCGGTTGTATCGATTGCCTGAACATCATCGAGTTCGTACAAATCAACCGAAGAATCGAGGATCATTTGCCATCGTTCTATTGGGGTCTCCTGCTCTCGCGAACACACTGTCGAGAAGTGGAGGAGCGTTTCATTCGTCCAACCGAGTGATTTCGTCACCCTCGGCATTTCTCGCAGGACATCCAGCAGCTTCCTGTAAGGATGGCCGAGATACTCCTTAAGCCCCTGTACGGCGAGAATCACCCAATCGGCATAGCCCTCTTTTCCTGGTCAATAGGCCGGAGCCGGCCGGCCACGACGGCTTTTTGAGCGAACGATACAACCGTCTTCGTGAAGCAGTCGGTCTTGGTTTGCACACCCAATCTGTCCCGCTTCACTTCCTAGCAATTTGGTATTTTCCTAGATCTACTAGCAAGTCGACACCAGCTTCTCGGACGTCTCACTTCCCGGAACGGATCGTCTAAACGGAACTGTCTAGTTCTGCACCTCCGCAACTGGCACTTTTCCGTCAAGGGCTTGATGCGGTCTATGATGGTTGTAGTAATGTACGAGCTGTTCAAGCCACTTGCGGACGCTCGCCCGACTGGCCATCCATGAATTATAGAAGCAGTCGATTCGCATTTTGAGGGTGTGAAACTACTTTTCGATAAGGTTTCGGTCGGTATAGTTGACCCGACTGCTCAGTCCAACTCGGGAGGGCAGTCCGATAGCCACATTGATCGACGAGAAACTCAGCCCGGAAAGATCGTGTTTTTCGCGGAGTTTCTGCAGAAACGCAGCCGCCGGACCGGGATCATGTAGATCAAACAACACAACGTCGAGAATCAACTTTGTCTCGAGGTCTATTGCAGCATACAACCAAGACCACTCGCCGTTGATTTTGACAGTGGTTTCGTCGACAGTGACCTGCGATGGCGAAGCCATCGTCGGGTCGCGTCTGCTGTCAGCTAGCCGATGAATCCAGTTCCAAACGGCTCCGTGAGAGCGTTCAACGCCTAATTCAGCGAGAATCGTTGTTGTCTCTCGAAGGGAACAACCAGTCTGGTGGAGGCGGACGGCGACGCCCGTCAGGGCGTTCGCCGTCCGCTCGTCCTCTCAAGATTCTTCTAAATCCGCCTTATAGCTCTCGCCGAGCAGGTCTGCGAGCATCAACCAACTCGACTTTACGACCTGCTCACTTCTCAAACTGGCTCAACTAGACAGTGCCACTGCCGCTTACTTCCCCCGGTCAGCAGGACCCAGTATGAGACGAACTTCTGAGCCGAATGACCTCTAGGCGACGACCGACATCGAGTGTCTCCCGATGGCCGACGGCTACCCCAGTTTCGCTGATCACGACGAGGGTGTCTCACCCCCCGACCCACAGCTGGGAGACTCCCCATGCTGATCGCGACGATCTCCTCCTGACGGTCAGTCACTTACCGACGATGACCCGCCTCTCGACCAGTGTCAACTTCACCTAGAAATCGATGGCTGTAGACCACCACAATTCCACCGGGATTCGTCCCTCAGAATCGGCCACGAATCGGCCGCGTTGAGACTACAGGTGACCACCGGTTCCCACCACCGACGTCAGTGGTCGACTGGTCAGGATTCTCGCTTCGATTCGCCCTGCAGATGCGGCGTCGAATCCGCCGCTCTTTCATCATCGATGCCGACTCGATTCGGGCCCAATATCCGGCTCCGAATAAGCCACGTCTGACCCCTTGGTCACAGGGGACCGACTCGACCCGAGATCGCGACGATGACTCGCCCCGGTTCGCCGTCGATCATGGCGAAAGCTCCAGCGGTTGTATCACTTCTTTGAGAACGGTGGTGAGGTCGTCCGGTCACTGGCCGATCGGCGACCACAGACGCGGCGGGACACCGCTTCTTGATACACAGCAAGGCGCAGACATTCGACCTCGTCTCCACGAACTCGAAGTACGGGTTGATCTGGCGACAGTATCAATATTTGCTCAAGGGGGAAATGTGGCTAAGGTCTGTCATCTCGAGCAGGATTGCTCCCGCAGTTGGGACACTCGTTCCCTGCTTTTCGGACTTCCGAGATTGTAAGTTCGTATCCGCAGTTGGAACAGTCCATCATTTACGTATTGTTTGGTAGATGTCGATGTCTGTAAACGCTTCGTCGTTACGTGTGGCTGAAAGGGTGTTGCGTGGAATTGACCGGCACTGATCCCGGTGCGTTCACCGATTTGATTTCGACGTTGGCAGCACTGCTCGACTCCGAAAAGACGACGACCCGAATCAACGTTGTCTAAGTCCTCTCGAAGATCGCCGCGGAGTCTCCGGAGGAGGTAAAATCGGTTGTCCTGCAACTCGTCGGCAACATCGCCAGCGAAGACAAACCCGACCAGGTCAACGCGCTCTCGGCGTTCGGATCCATCGTCTCGTCGTACTCTGATGGGGCTGTCGGGGCGACTGACGAAATCGCCAACACCATCTCGACGGGTGAGTTTACGAACGTCCAAGCGAACGCCGTTGGCGTTCTCAGCGACATCGGGGCCGAATGCTCGGACGCGGTTGTCGACCACATACCGGTCCTGTGACGAGTATCGAGAGCGGCGACGAATACCTGGCAGGGAACGCCGCCGTGGAAATCGTCACGTTCGCCGCCGAGGAACCCGACGCCGTGGAGGACTGGATTCCCGCCCTCGTAGAACACCTGGACCATCCGACACCAGTCGTCCGTCGGAACGTCTGCAAAGCGCTTGGCCATCTGGAGGTCACCATTGTGGTTAATCAACTCTCATTGGTGGCCGACTCAGACCCCGACGACGGTGTGCAGGAAACCGCTTCGTGGGCAGTCGGTCAGCTCAGGACTGATCCGGCCACCGCTCGATGTAGCTCATTTTGTCCGTGTAGAAGTTGACAAGGTCCGAGCCCTGGGCATGGAGGTCGCCGAAGAACGAGTCCTTGCGTCCCCCGAACGCAAAGAACGCCATCGGTGCGGCCGTGCCAACGTTCACGCCCAGGTTCCCGGCCTCCACTTCGCATTTGAACCGACTAGCCTTGTGGCCGCTGTCAGTGAACAGACTCGCGGCGTTGCCGAAGTCGCTCCGGTTGACGACATCGACGGCCTCATCGAAGTCCTCGACGCGGACCAGTCCTACGATAGGACCGAAGTGCTCCTCGCGGACGATGGTCATCTCCGGCGATACCTCGCCGAACAGCGACGGACCAACGAAGTTTCCGTCCTCGTAGCCATCGACAGCCACGTCGCGCCCGTCGACGAGAAGCTTAGCACCCTCATCCACGCCAGACTGGATGTATCTCCTGATCGTCTCCTCGTGGTCGGCGCTGATGATCGCGCCTATGTCGACTCCGTCGTCGAGGCCGTACCCGACAGTCTGGTCGCGCATCTTCGCGACCATCTCGTCGGCGAACGCGTCATAGACCGAGTCCTCGACAACGACGACGTCGTTCGAGAGACAGCGCTCACCAGCACAGGCACAGGCTGAAGAGACCGTCTTTTCGGCAGCGTATGAGAGGTCGGTGCTCTCGGTGACGATGACGTGGTTCTTCGCGCCGCCCTGGGCCTGGACGCGCTTCCCATTTGCCGCCGCCGTCTCGTAGATGTGGCGGGCGACCGGCGTGCTGCCGACGAACGAGACGCCCACGATACCTGGGTGGGCGAGAATTTCGTTCACGGTGTCGGGCCCACCGTTGAGCAATTGGACGACACCATCCGGGAAGCCGGCCTGGTCTACTAGCTCGAAGATACGCTGGGTAACGAGGGGATCCTGTTCGCTGGGTTTCAGGATGAAGGCGTTGCCCGAAGCGACGGCATGGGGGAGGAACCACAGCGAGATCATCGCCGGGAAATTAAACGGCGTGATGCCGACGAACGTTCCGAGTGGCTCACGGACGGCACTCTCGTCAATGTCGGGTGCGGCGTTGGCGAGCGTGCCGGCTTGCTGGAGGCGCGGCATTCCACAGGCCACCTCCACGTTCTCGATACCGCGGCGAAGTTCGCCCCGGGCCTCGGCGCGAGTCTTGCCGTGCTCGCGGACCAGAAGTTCGGCGAGTTCGCCGATGTGCTCCTCGAGCAACGACTTCAGTCGGAACAGCGGCTGGATGCGGTCCTCGACGGCGGTGTTTCTCCAGTCGTTGTATGCTTCGTTCGCCGCGTCGACGGCCGCGTCGAGGTCCGTTGCATCGCTGAACGGGATCGTCGCCAGTCGCTCTCCGGTCGCAGGGTTGGTCACCGGCTGGCTGTCCCGCCCGGCCGGTTTCTGCCACGAGCCGTCCACATAGTTCTGTACCTCGCCGTCAGCGCTCAGGCTTGCTAGCATCACTGGTGATTCAAGTGAAGTAGGGAACAATAATAAATTTTCGGCCAGTAAAGAAGAGACGGTCGACGGACCGACCGCTGTTCGACGCACATGTACCCGTGCTTCGATTCACCTCGCCAGAGACGGTCCGGGACACTGGCGCACTCGTCGTGTTCGAACGGCAGTCCCTCTCAGAGTAGCGAGTCCTGGAGCTGCCGGAGCTGGTACAGCACCGAATCCGTGTCAAGGGTAACGTCGTCCGTCGACACTGGCTGGTCGGTGGCGATGGGGCGAGTCACCTCAGCACCGCTCAAGAGTTCGAACGGGACCAGGTCGGCCTCCGCGGCGACCGAAGCGTCCTCGAGCTGTCCATAGACAGTGTCGCCGCCGCCTCCGTGGATCGTCTCGCCGGGTTCGAGGTCGCGCTTCGCAGCCGCCACCACTTCCGTGGTCTGCTGGGTGACCACGCCTGTGGCCCGGTCCTGGAGTGCCGCCCTGGCAATGGACACCAGCGTCTCTTGGGGCAGGTGGAACGGCCTGTGGAAGACCTGGTACCGACCATCGGACGTGGTGTTGATGTTGTAGCGCTGGTCGAGGTAGATCTGCGTGGCCTCGTTGGGGGCCTCCGTCACCACGAACGCGCTGGGGTTGTCGCCGGACGGTGTGACAGCGTCGATGACCCCGGTCCGGTCTAGAACGCCTCCGTCGGCCTTGGGTCGCAACGTCTCGAGCAAACCATCACGGTCAGTCTCCGGCATGTGGATGCCGCCCGTGTCCGGCGGGAAGCCGAGCGCGTTCGCCGCGGCAGCGAGTTCGACCGCGACCTTCGTGCCGTCGAGGAAGGTGTTGTACATCCGGGCATCGGGCTCGTTTTCCTCGATAAACGAGTCTGGCAGGTCGTACCGCTTCAGGGCGTCCTCGTGGGTTGCGTGGGGCGCGAAGGTCAGCTCCGTACCCTGGCCAGCGGCGACGACGTCGAACCCCTGGAGACGTGCCCAATCGGCGAGACGCACGACCTGCGCGGGTTCGTCGCCGTATGCCATAGTGTAGGTCACTCCCCGATGAGCCGCAAATCGGGCCAGCAGTGGTCCCACCGTCGCATCTACCTCGACGCTCACCATGACGACGTCGTTGCCGGCCTCGATAGCTTCCCAAGCGTGGCGGGCACCCGCCTCTGGATCGCCGGTCGTTTCGACAACTACGTCGACCGGTGCACCGGCAGCGGCGACGCCGTTTGTTGTTGCGACGCGCCGGTCGGCCGACAAGGCGTCCCGGATGCCGTCTCGGGTCTCCTCAACGTCCACGTCCGCCTCGGGAACCCCGACTTCTCGGAAGGTCCCCGTGGCTTTCTCCAAGTCGAGGTCTGCGAGGACGGCCGGGACGACCCCAGGTGTCTCCTCGATCTGGTACGCGAGGTGCGATCCGTACACGCCTGGACCAATCAGCGCCACCGTAATCGGCTCTGCTACGCGCTCCATCAGCTGGGCTCTGACTTCCATCTGTACCGCACAATTTTCGAGAGGTTATTTAAGTGTTATGTCGGGACGCGTATCAAAGGTCGACGCTCCACGTTTATCGCCAAGGGCGGCGATGCTGCCTTATGTACCAAATATCCCGTAAACGCCAGTACCAGGGCCTCTACGATACGGTCCTGCGACACGACGAATCTGCGTACTGGTCTGTAACCACTCTTTCAACCGTCGGGCCGGTGCACCGACTAACGTGAAGGGATCGACCACAGGCCGGGAGCTGATACCCGATCTCTCCGGACGTTACGGCATTCTCTCATACAGAACCGGTCCGACAGAATCCGCAGTCGACAGCAGACGTGCGAAGGTCATCAGTGTGTACGCGACGGAGAAGACGACAGAGAGGGGATAGGGTCATCCGTGCCACCGTCCGAACGAGCGGTATTCTCATTATCCTCCGGTCTAAGGCTTGGGTATGACCGACAATGCACGGAGTGGGAATCACGACCGGATCAAGTCAGTCAGCGTCTCGCTGGACATCGTGACGACGTTGGAACAGGGCCCCCCCAGAACGATCACTGAACTGGCCGATAAGCTGGACCGATCACCGAGCAACGTCCTCGCACATCTCCGTACACTCCAAGAACGGGGATTTGTCGTCGAGGAGCACAACCGGTACCGGCCCGGGCTTCGGTACTACGAAATCGGCACGGCTATCAGGGAAGAGTATCCGCTGTTCGTGCACGGGACCCAACCTGCGGACGACCTGGCAGCCGATACGGGCGAGTTCGTCTGGCTGATGGTCGAAGAACGCGGGCGCGGGTACTACATCTACAAATCGGCGGGGGACGCCGCCGTCGAGAGTGGAGCGTACACGATGGGGAGCCGATGGCCCCTTAATGCGAGTGCCAGTGGTAAAGTGTTGCTTGCTCACATGGACGACACTAAAGCTGAGTCCGTTCTCGACGCACACGAGATGGAACAAGTAACGCCGAACACGATTACCGACCGGGCAGAACTGGAAACCGAACTCGAAC
This sequence comes from Halosolutus amylolyticus, assembly GCF_023566055.1. Lineage (NCBI taxonomy): Archaea > Methanobacteriati > Methanobacteriota > Halobacteria > Halobacteriales > Natrialbaceae > Halosolutus > Halosolutus amylolyticus. The sequence goes on from NZ_JALIQP010000004.1 coordinate 499,678, forward strand.
AGGTCCGCGAAGAAGGCGTCGCCCGCGACCACGAGGAGTCGGCAGTTGGCATCCGTGGCGTAGCCGCACCGGTCCAGGGACTCGACGGTCTCATCGGTGCGGTAGCGATATCTGGTCCGGCCAGTCGGATCGAAGGCGAATACTTCCACGAAACACTTCCGAGAAAAATCGCCCAGACAGCTGATATTATCCGGATCCGGTATAATGGTGACGCGGCCGTCGATGGATAGGCACCGCTTGCAAAGGGGGCGTTCGCCTACGACGCGACCCGGTGTATTACATTCGTATGGCTGTAATCCAATCCGCTCCTGCTCACCTGGTCTGGGCATTACGCCCGAACCCAACGATCGACGTTGCCAGTCCAAACAGGTGCAACCATATCGTTCGGGTCACCCAAACTGGACCCATCAGTTTCCGTCCAGGCGAGAATTCGCGTCAATGCGGTCGTCCCGCAGTAGACGTGCTTTGCTGGCGGGTCCTGGGTTGGACATGTACGTGGATCCATTTTTGCTACCACTGTCCCCGCCGACACCAAGCGGCATTTCGCAGGAGAGAATTTCAGACCGCCACGATCATCTGCCCGGCGATTAAACGAAGTATGGATCGACCACAAGATTCAGGAGGTCGCCCGGCAAATCCACGTTTGACAGAACGAGTTGTTCGTATACAGATGGCCGAACATCACGCGACGACGTCAAGTCACCGAGGAGTACCGGGAAGGCACACGTGAGTTCGTACAGACACTTCGCGCTGTTCGTCGCTCTCGCGTTCATATGGGGTTCCCTGTTCGTCTTCATCAAGATTGGATTACCGTACGTGCCTCCGGTGCTGTTCGCAGCGCTCCGGCACGATCTCGCCGCCGTGCTGACGTTGGCGTACGCGGCGGCCGTTTCGGAGCAGTGGCGCCCGCGGTCCCGAGCGGACTGGTGGCTCGTCGGCCTCGGTGCCACCTTCTTCGTCGGCCTGTACAACGCGTTCCTCTTCGTCGGTCAAGGGGACGTAACCAGCAGTATCGCGGCGATTCTCACGGCGACGAACCCGATCCTCGCGGCGATGTTCGCGTGGGTCCTGATTCCGGCGGAACGCCTTTCGAAAACCGGGGTTGTAGGTCTCTTCCTCGGTTTTGTCGGCGTGGGTCTGGTCGCAAATCCCGACCTCTCGGGCCCCCTGGGAGCAGAGACGGTCGGTGCCGGACTCGTGATCCTCTCGACCGCCTGTCTGGCGTTCGGGAGCGTTCTCGTCCAGCGCGCCAGCGGTGACCTGTCCACCGCCGGGTTCGTCGGCTGGTCGAACCTCTTGGGTGCCGGCTTGCTACACGTCGTGAGCCTCGGACTGCCCAGCGAATCACTGTCGGCCGTGGACCTAACTGGTGAGGCACTATTCGCGATCGTCTACCTGGCCGTCGTCGGAAGCGGGCTCAGCGCGATCATCTACTTCCACCTACTTCACGCACTGGGCGCCGTCGAGATCAACCTGGTGTCCTACGCAGCCCCCATCTTCACCGCGGTCCTGGGCTGGCTGTTGCTGGCCGAGACGCTATCGCCGCTGAGTGTCTTGGGCTTTCTCACCATCTTCGCCGGCTTCGCTCTGGTGAAAAACGACGAACTGCGGGCCGAAGCCCGGAAGCTTTCCTGGCAGTCGCTCGGCCGCAGTTGAGCCTCTTAGGCGGCCGGTCGACCAGCTACCGTGCCGTGGTTGTTCTGCACGATGGCGTTCACTCACCGCGTTCGACACTAGGGCCGCCGCTTCTTCTGCGGTCACAGACAGGCCGCCGTCGACACCGGGGCACCGTCCGTCTATAACCTGCTCCCTCTTCGAACAGGGGCGCCGATCCGAGACGTCGCGGACGCCCGTCTCACGTCCACAAATAAGATATATTATACATAATTGTAAATTATATATGGGGATGATATCTTCGACCGATCCCGGGTGAGTGGGCGTCGCCTCGAACCGTCGGGTCGTCACGGTGGTCACTGACGGTACCACAGGTAGGATGGACGCCGGCCGAGGCTGCCGGGGAGGTGGATACTGTCGCAACAATCTCCTCCGAAATCGTGCGTGAGGCGCGTGGAGGAAACGTAAGCGTCGTGTCTCACGTCTCGAACTCTTCTTGGGTCGACTACGATCGGACTCGATTGCTGGCACCGGAGATGTGGATGCGACCAGCACCTCGTCTGCCCGGCTACGACTGCGGATCCAGCGAGGCGCGGCCGACGCCTTTGCCCGCAGACGCCTCGAGAGCCGCCTCGAACTCCGCGAGGCCGTACGTCTCGTCCAGGAGGTCCCCGTAGGGATACACATCGATGGTGTCCGCGAGGAAGCCGAGTGCCTTGCGCAGGTACCAGGGGTCGTACTGCACCATCGCCTCGACCGTGATGGACTCGCGAGTGAGTTGCCCCGGGTCGAAGTCGACGACGGATCCGGGATTGATGTTGCCGACCTCCAGGTACCGCCCGCCCGTTCGCAGGAGCTCGATGCCCTCGGTGAACGCCTCCGGCACGCCCGCGAGCTCCGCTGCGACGTCCGCCCCTTCTCCGTCGGTGAGTTCCATCACTCTCTCAATACGTTCGTCGATACTACTGTATTCGTTCATGTCTACGACGTGGTCTGCACCGAACCGCCTGGCCAGGTCAAGACGGTTCTGTGCGCCCTCGACTACGATAACTTCTGCCCCTCGCTCGTTCGCGTACGCGGTTGCGTTGAGTCCGAGCCCGCCGGCGCCCTGGATCACCACCGTCTCGTCGTACTCCAGGTCCACCTGGTCGAGTCCGAACATAACCTGCGACAGCGCACAGTTGGCCGCCGCGGCCACACTCGGAACCTCCGTAAGCGCGTCGGGAACCTTGTAAAAGTGCTGGTTCGGGTGGACGTAGTAGTGCGTGCCGTACGTCCCGTGGAAGTGTGGGAACTCCTCAAGGGACTTGGTCTTGTACGAGTACGACTCCTGGCAGTTGTGGAACTCTCCCCGGGCGCAGGCGCTGCAGTGTTGGCAAGTGAGATAGTACACCGGGGCGACAAGGTCGCCCGGTGAGATCTCGTTGCCGGCGTAATCCGTCTCGACGCCTGGCCCGAGCTCAGTGACGCGACAGACCGCCTCATGACCTAAGACCATGTTCACGAAGGGGTCGCCGAGTCGTCCCTCGGAGATATGTACGTCCGAGCCACATACGTTGGTACGCACCACTTCAGTGACTACGGCGCCGGGCTCAGGCTCCGGCACAGGATGTTCGCGCATCGCAAGTTCCCCTGGTTCGTAAAAGTAAACGACCTCACCGGTCGGCCTGGACGTCTGGCTTTCCGGGTTCGGGTCACCGTCCATAGACGCCCCTCCCGGCCGGTTTCGCCCTCGATGTGTCAGCCGGGCCTCTCTCGTTCTGACGGTCGGCGGACGGCCCTCTAGAACGAGCGGCCAGGTGAGGAAGGTGGGGCCGCTGCGGACGCGGTTCCAGTCGTGCGCTTGCCAATCGATCTTTCCCCGAAGTTCGGCAGCGCGAGTCCTCTGATATCGCTCTGTTCGTCGGTTCTGGGATTGGTGCTGTCTCGGTATTCACAGCTCATCTGGCGAGGGTCAGCGGCACGAAGGTTCTGCCACACATGGTGGTTCTTATAAGTATTGACGACCAGGCCCGTCTGGAGCAGGTTAGCTGCGAGCTACCACGTCGAACGGTACGTGTCCGACCACGCGTCCACCTCACGCGGACAGGTTTACGTACTTGATGAAGAACTGCATCAGGTCCTTCTCCGCCTTCCGCAAGTGTTGGGAGGCGGTCGTCTTGGCGATCCCCAGGTCGTCCGCGATCTCCTCGAGCGTACAGCCGCGGGGCACGTCGAAGTAGCCGGCCTCGAGGGCCTCGTTGAGGACGCGCCGGCGGCGCGGCGTGACGGTCTCGAACAGCTCTGCCCACTCGGTGACGCTGGGCGTGATGCGGCGCTGAAAGTCCCTCGAGACGTATTCGATCGTCACCGGGCCGAACCGCTCGAGCAGGTCGACGGCCTCCGCGAGGTCTTCACGCTTCGATAGCAGGAGGTCGAAGGTCTCTCGACCGTCCCGGACCTCGCCGAAGTTCGCCAGCGGGATGAACCCCTCGTGGAGAAGCACCTGGAGTGGAGTGAACTCGAAGTACTGCCCTTTGATGATGACCGTCGCGGTTACCCGATCCGCCCCCTCGACCTGGTATCGCTCGATCACGTCGATTGTGTCCGTCGTCTCGTGTTCTCGAATGACGTCAATAACGGCTTCGCACTCGTTCTCGGCGGCCTCAAGGGCGAACAGCCCGAAATACCGCCGGTCGCGATACGTGGAGGCCAAGAACTGACCGGTGACGTCGTACCGGTCGAGCTCTGCCGTCCAGTCTCCCTCGTATCGGACGCTTAGTTTGGCTGTGAGCATTGGTCTGTAGAGCACCCCGGCGATAATAAGTGGCCGTGTCCGGGCGGATTACTGTGATGGGATCAGCGTCGCCCGAATGACGTCACGGTTCTCGGAGTGTTCCAGTGCAGCCTCCACGTCCGACAGCGGATACTCGGTATCGATCAGGTCGTCGTACGGATAGCTGTCGACCGTCTCCGCAAGCAACTGAAGCGACTCGTAGAGCGTCCAGGGGTCGTACTCGACGGCCGTCGTGACGTCGATGGACTTCCTGGTGAGCTTGCCGGGGTCGAAGTCCACCTCGTGGCCCGGCCGGACGTTCCCCATCTCGAGGTAGCGCCCGCCGGTCCGGAGCAGTTCGATCCCTTCGGTGAACGCCTCCGGGACGCCCGCAACCTCGACGCCGACGTCGGCCCCGAGTCCGTCGGTGATCTCCTCGACCCGTTTGACCCGCGCCTCCACGGTTTCGTCCTCCCGGAAGTCGATGACGTGGTCGGCACCAAACGCCCTGGCCTGCTCGAGGCGCCCGTCAACGCCGTCGACGACGATGGTCTCTGCGCCGTACTCGTTGGCGACCACGGTCGCGTTCAGCCCGAGGCCACCGGCACCCTGGATGACCACCGTCTCGCCGAACTCGAGACCGACCTGGTCGAGACCGAACTTCACCTGTGACAGCGCGCAGTTGGCCGCCGCCGCGACGTTCAGGTGCGACTCGAGTTCATCGGGAATCTTGTAGAAGTGGTTGTCCGGGTAGATGTAGTAGTGGGTGGCCCAGGGGGCGTGGAAGTGCGGCCAGATCTCCGGGGACTTCCCGGTGTGTTCGTAGTCGTTCTCGCAGCGGTAGAACTCGCCGCGGCGACAGAACTCGCAGGCCTGGCAGGTCTGGAAGTAGACCGGTGCGACCAGGTCACCCTCCTCGATCGGGTTGCCGGCGCTGTCGGTCTCGACGCCCTCGCCGAGTTCGGCTACGCGAACGAGTGCCTCGTGACCGAGGACACAGTCCTGGAGGGGGTGGTCGCCCTTCCAAACGTGGAGCTCCGACCCGCAAACGTTGGCGCGAACGACCTCGGTAACGACGGCGCCTGGCTCCGGTTCGGGTACCTCGTACTCCCGGAACTCGAGGTCCTTCGGACCGTTGATGTAGACGAGTTCGCCCGTCTCCGCGGCCTCGTCCGTCTCGCCGGTTACGTCGCCAGAACTGGTCATGCGTCCTCGCTGGTGGCCTCGGCCCGGACGTTCGGAACGTCCTCCGGCACTTCGTCGACGTAGCCCCGGTAGTCGAGGTAGGCACGGAAGGCGACGATCTCGTCGTCGTCGTTGAACTCCATCACGTCACAGAGGGGGACGCCGTCTGCCGACCGGCCGACAGCCGTCTCGCCGTCGAGGTAGCCCTCGCAAACCACGACGTTTCCGTCCTGGTGGAAGGCCTCCATGTGGTGTGCGCCGCCGGTGAAGAACTCGGCGTTGTCCTCGTAGAACTGCCGGATCTCTTCCCGGCCACGAACGACCCCGGCCCGCGAGGAGTGGACGACCGGGTCCTCGGCGTACAGCTCGATGACGTCGTCTGTTCCAGCGTCGGAACTGTCCATCAGCTCGAAATATCGTTGTGCGACTTCGACGCTCATCCGCAAGTACGTTGCCGCGGACGCCGGATACTGTTTTAGGCAAACATAGTTCGGCGTTTTTAATCAGGGGCGGTGACCTATTCTGGCGCGATGTTCGCACAGACGTTTTTGACCTGGGTGTAGGCGTCGACAGCAGCCAGCCCCTTCTCGCGGCCGAAGCCGCTCTGCTTGTAGCCGCCGAACGGCGTCTCCTCGCCGCCAGCGAACCACTCGTTGATGTACACCTGGCCGGCATGGACGTCCCGGGCGAACCGATGTGCACGGCCGATATCGCTGGTGTGGATCCCCGCGACCAGCCCGTAGTCGACGTCGTTGGCGATCTCGATGGCCTCTTCTTCGGTGGCGAACTCGATGACCGAGAGGACCGGCCCGAAGATCTCCTCCTGGGCGATCCGCATGTCGTTGTCGACGCCGTCGAAGACTGTCGGCTCTACGAAGTAGCCGTCGCGTTCGAGGGCCTCGCCGCCGACCAGCGGGTCGCCGGCCTCGGTGCGGCCCACCTCAAGGTAGCGCGTCACCTTCTCGAAATGCTCCTCAGAGACGAGCGGCCCCATGTCGGGGTCAAGTTCGCCCGAGTCGATAGACATCTCCTCGATACGGTCGACCAGTTCGTTCAGGAACTTGTCTTTGACGTCCTCGTGGACGAGAAGCCGGGATCCAGCCGAGCAGACCTGGCCGGCGTTGGCGAAGATTCCGGTCATCGTACTGTCGACGGCCGTGTCGAGATCGGCGTCGGGGTAGACGACGTTCGGACTCTTCCCGCCGAGTTCGAGGTGGACGTTCGTGACGTTCTCGACGGCGGTCTTGCCCACCTCGATGCCGGTGGGAACCGAGCCGGTGAAGCTCACGCCGTCGACGTCGGGATGCCCAGAGAGGGCCGCGCCGGCCTCAGTGCCGAAGCCGGGGACGACGTTGAGCACGCCGTCGGGGATTCCGACCTCAGAAGCGAGGCGGGCAATCTCGACGGCGGTCAGCGGCGTCTGCTCGGCGGGTTTCACGACGGCGACGTTTCCGGTCGCCAGCGCCGGCGCGACGCTCCGGCCGAAGATATTGGTCGGCAGGTTCCAGGGGATAATCTGGGCGGTGACGCCTAGCGGTTCTCGTACCGTGTAGTCGACGTACTCGTCGGTAAGCGGGATCGAATCGCCGTGGAGCTTGTCGGCCACGCCGGCGTAGTACTCAAAGTATCGTGCACACGTCTCGACGTCGGCCCGGGCGTGGGACAGCGGCTTGCCGTTATCTCGTGTCTCGAGTAGGGTCAGGCTCTCCTGCTGGGCGCGGATTTTCTCTGCCAGCGCAGCGAGCAGGCGGCCCCGATCCTGGGGCGGCATCGATCGCCAGTCTGGGAGGGCGTCTCGCGCTGCTGCGACGGCGCTGTCGACGTCTTCCTCCCGCGCCCGCGAGACCGAGGCGATGACCGATTCGGTCGCTGGGTTGACCGTGTCGAACCGCTCCTCAGCGGCTGCCTGAACGGGGTCGCCGTCGATAACCAGGTCGTACGTACTCGTGCCTGACTGGATCGTCATCGAGAGTCAGTTGTGTCTCCACTCGGCATTGCAGTTCTGTTGAACATGTCCAAGGTCTTTGTATCTGGTCGTTCGAGTGTCCTCGCTAGGGCCGCCATCCGGCATCGAATCCGGGCAGCATCGCTTGCGGTCTCTCACGCCACAGGAGCGGAGCCACTCGGTCGAAGGAGGACCGTCAGGCGGGGACGCTGTCGATCGAGACCTGTCCCCCGAGTCGACGCTCGATCATTGCGAACAGCGTGTCTAGCCCGATGGCGAGCAAGGCGCCGGGAATCGCCCCGGCGACCATCTGCTCCATGTTGAAGAGGTTGATGCCCCCTATGACCCACACGCCCAGGCCGCCACCGCCGATGAAGAACGCGAGGTAGGCGGTCCCGACGTTGATGACGGCGCTCGTACGGATGCCGGCGAAGATCACAGGAATGGCCAGGGGGAACCGGATCTTCCGGAGGATTTCCATCTTGGTCATCCCCATGCCCTTGGCAGCCTCGATGGTGTCCTCGTCGACCTCGTCCAGTCCGGCGATCGTGTTGATCAGGATCGGCAGCAGGGCGTACGCGAACAGGGCGAGGACCGAGGGTTTGAAGCCGAGTCCCAGGATGGGGAACGCGAGCGCGATGATCGCCAGTGTCGGAATCGTCTGGGCGACGTTCCCGAAGCTGAGGATGACCCGTTTTGCCCGCTCGTCCCGGATGGCGAAGACGCCGAGCGGCAGTGCTACGGCCAGCGCCAGCACCTCGGCAAGGAGGACCATCGTCAGGTGCTCGCGCAGGAGAATGAGAAACTGGTCGAAGTTCTCCATGAGGAACTGCCAGCCGCCGACAAGGGTATCGACCGTACTCACGTCAGGCCACCTCTGTGTCGGTCAGCTTCGGGCCGGCAGTCTCCTCTCGGATGCGCTCCTCGGTCACGACCCCGACCACCTCACCGTCGTCGACGACCGGAATCGCCTCCGTCTCTGCCTGCATGATCCGGGAGAACGCTACCTGGGCACTTTCCTCGGGGCGCACGGGGACGACGTCCGGAGCTACCTCGCCGTCGCTGCCGTTCTCTACGACATCGACGATGTCTTCGTGGGCTGACGCCACTTCGGTCTGGTATATTTCCTCGACGTGCGTTACCTGCAAGAGTTTCAGCATCCTGTCGGAGCCGATGAAGTCGGCGACGAACTCGCTTCCAGGGTCCTCGAGGATGTTTCGGGGCTCGTCGTACCGAACGAGTTCCCCGACGTCGAAGACGGCGATCCGGTCGCCCATCTTCAGTGCCTCTTCGACGCTATGGGTGACGAAGAGGATCGTCGTGTTGATCTGTTTTTGAATCTCGAGGAACTCGTCCTGAAGATTCTCGCGGGTGATCGGGTCCAGTGCACCGAAGGGTTCGTCCATGAGGAGGACGTCCGGATCGGCTGCCAGGGCGCGAGCGACGCCGACGCGCTGGCGCTGGCCGCCCGACAACTCCGGCGGGTACTGGTCACGGTAGCTCTCCGGCGGGAGGTCCATGAGTTCGAGTAGTTCGTCGACGCGGTCGTCGATCCGCTCGCGATCCCAGTCGAGCAACTTGGGGACCGTCGCGACGTTCTCACCGACGGTCATGTGGTCGAACAGCCCGATCTCCTGGATGACGTACCCGATGCTCCGCCGGAGCTCGATCTTATCCTGCTGCTGAACGTCACTGCCGTCGAAGTAGACGGTTCCCTCCGTCGGGTCTTCGAGTCGGTTCACCAACTTCATCGTCGTCGTCTTGCCACAGCCTGACGGACCGACGAGCACCGTCGTCGTGCCCTCTTCGACCTCGAAGCTCACGTTCTCGATGGCGACTGTGCCGTCTGGATACACCTTGGTAACGTCGTCGAATTCTATCATTGGTCTCGTCATTCTAGGACCCCCTGTACGAGGCGGGTCGGAAGCGTTCGGTCGATGTCCTCGCCGTTCCGCAGCCGCAGGAACTGCTCGACGACGCCCAGCACGTAATCGACCAGGAGCGCCAAGGCCGACAGGACGATCGTGGCGACCACGATCTGGGACGTGTAGGCGTCTCTGATACCGTCGAAGATCGGCCGACCCAGGCCGCCGGCGCCGATGTACGCTCCAATGGCCGCAATGCCGATGAGGATGACCACCGCGTTGCGAACACCCGCCATGATGACCGGGAGCGCGATGGGGAACTGGACGTGCCGGAGGCGCTGCAGACGCGACATCCCGAGTCCCCGTCCGGCCTCGATGGCTGCAGGGTCGACCTGCTGTAACCCCACGTACGTATTGCGGATGATGGGGAGCTGGGAGTACATCACCAGCGCGACCACGACCGGCGGGTCGCCGATGCCGAAAATCGGAATCAGCAGACCGAACAGCGCGATGCTCGGGATCGTCATCATGATGCCGGCCAGCCAGATGACGATCGTCGCCAGGCGATCGTTCGCGGTGATCGCTGCCCCGGTGATGACGCCGATCGGGACGGCGATCCCGATGGAGAGTGCGATGATATCGATGTGCTCGATAGTCAGCTTCACCAGCGCGTCGGAGTTGTTGACGAGGTACGTCACGAGGTCGGCGACTGTATCCACTACCAGTACCACCGCATTCATCGCGAGGACTGCGTCGGTGGGGCTCATATCAGGCGAGGTCGTTATTCTGGAGGTACTCCAGTGCGACGTCCTCGGCGTTCTCGTTGTCGATCGAGACCCGCTGGTTGAGTTGCCGGATCGTCTCCGTGTCCAGCGAGTTTGCGATCGACTCGAGCGGGTCGACCATCTCGTCGAACTCCTCCAGCGTATCCTGCCGGACGAGCGGTGCCGGGTTGTAGACCGGGAAGAAGCCCTCGTCGTCTTCGAGCACCTGCAGGTCGAACCGAACGATGTTGGGGTTCGTGTTGAAGCCCATGCCAACCTCCGACTCGCCCTCGTTGACGGCCTGGTAGACGAGGCCGGCCTCCATCGCCCTCGTGTCGAGGTCGCTCGCGGCGTCCGCGAAGCCGTAGTGCTCGATCAGCCCCGGCCAGCCGTCATCGCGATCCTCGAACTCGGCGTCCATGACGATCGTCATGTCAGTGTTGCCGTCGTTGACGTACTCGGCGAGGTCCGACATCGACTCGACGCCGGTCTCGTCCTGCCATTCGGCCGTCGTCATGAGGACGTACGCGTTGTTGAACGTCGCGTAATCGAGGAACTCGAGATCGTGTTCCTCGGAGAACTCTTCGTTCAGGCGCTGATGGAGTTCGTCCGAGTCGGAGATCACCTCATCCTGTTGTGGCGGCAACGTCGCCCACGCCGTCCCGGTGTACTCCCAGTAGAAGTCGATGTTGTCGTTCTTGAGTGCCTCGAAGTTCGTGTTGGACCCGCCGAGTGACACCTCGTCGACCACGTCGAGGTCGGTGTTCTCTGCGAGCCCGTGATAGCCGAGGTAGCCGAGAATCTCCTGTTCGGCGAACTGCTTCGAGCCGACGGTGACACCGCCCTCGCCGCCCGAACTCAAAAGCGAGCTACACCCGGCCAGACTACTGAGACCGATCGCTGTCGCCACTGCGCTACCATGCCTGAGGAACTTTCGACGTGTGCCTTGGTTTGCCATGCTGGTCAAATACTCTCTCATAATGGGATATAATTTGCCTCGAACACTTGTAGCGTTTTTTAAGACCTCACTCGATTTCCGGCGTTTTAATGTCTGCAACTAACAGTTTCGGGTGGCAGACATTCCACTTCGTCCCGGGACGTTCGACGGTCAAGATCGAACTTCCTCAGGGAGTTGCGTAGCTCCATCGAGGCCGTCGTTTCTGGGTCTTGAGTCTTTCGGACGGCACTCTCCCAGCGCCGTTCTGCTTCGGACGACCGGCGACAAGTTGCACGATGTTGGTTTTGCGTCTCCCCGAGCCAGTGGGCAAGTCTCGGGAGTTAGATCCCTATCCTGTTGTCCATTTCACACGGCTGCCAGCGGTACCACGACGATCGGGACGGGACTCTCGAACAGTACGTCCTGTATCGCGCTCCCGAAGACTGCCTTGCCGACCGGACTGCGCTTTCGGCTGAATATGTACGCCCTGTCGGCGTCGACGTCATCGATGGTCGACAGAATTGCGTCGCCTCGGTCCTCGTCCCCGCTGGCACCGACGACGTTGGTCTCGATTCCGGCAGTCTCGAGCGCGCGTGAAGCCATCCGGACAGCCGACTTCCGCGACGCCAGTTCGTCGAGGTCGACAGACTCCGGTGACTGGCCCAAGTTATCGGAAGTGGTCGACACGTCTTCGTCGGTGAACGTATAGAGGAGGAAAACCTCCGGATCAGTTTCGATGTCGGCCAGTACCTCTGCGGTCTCTTTGGACCACTTGTCGTGGCCGGGAACCGGAACGAGAATGGTATCCATTACTCGCATAGTTACCGCTCGTGACCGTATGTTGCCTGTCGAACATGTGTGGCCTTTATGTAGCGGCCGCGTTCTGCCGTTCGCGGCACACGCATATACACCAGAGAGGGAACGAAGAGGTTTGTGTCGACGGTGCGGCGATCACGTCTACAACGATGACAGATCACTGTCGCCCTCGGCTGCCAGGGCGATATACGGTGCGAGGAACTCGATGATGCTTTGCTGGACCTTTCGCATGTGGTTCGACGCGGTCGTTTTGGTGATACCCATCTCCTCGGCCAGTTCGGCCAGCGTGATCTCACGGGGGATCTTGAAGTATCCCCGCTTGACGGCCAAGCGGAGAATCTCGCGCTGGCGTTCCGGGATGGTCCCCAGCACCTCCTGCCACTCGGCCGCACTAGGAGTGACCTCTCGGCGGAACTCCCTGGTTACGCGTTCAACAGAGACGGCGCCAAATTCCCTGAGCAGGTCGGTCGCGTCCGCCAGTTCCTCGCGGCCCTCCAGCAAAAGGTCGAAACACTCCCTGCCGTTTTCGAGTTTGGTCGATCCGAGCGGGAGAAAGCCCTCGTACATCAGCGTCTGGAGTGGCGTGAACTGCGATAGCTGCCCGCGGACGAAGATCGTGCTGGCGGTTCGACCAGCACTGTCCGCGTCGAACCGCTCGATGACCTGCACCTCGCTGACGTCGTCGTGTCCCTCGATGACTTCGAGTGCCGCGTCGAGGTCGTCCGCCTCAAGCGCGACGAGGCCGATGTAGCGCCGGTTGCGAAACGTGGATGCGAGGAACTCCGCGAACACGTCGTACCGCTGGAGTTGGGCCGTCCAGTCGTTCTCGTACCGGACGCACACCTTGGCCGTTAGCATCACCCCTTACTCGGGCAGTGGGGTACATAAAACACCACCTCATTCCGGTGGATCCCAGTGAACGGGACCCGCCAACCCCGCGCGAACGCCGAGTTCACATCTAGCGAGGACGGTGTCGAGGAACTCGCCGATGGTAGGGTAGGGCCAGTTTCCTCTGCCGGCGCCAGTGCGGCGGGAAGACGACCGCCGCCGGGTGGCTCTTGACCTACCGGTGGCTGTCGTCGATATCCAGTGTATTGGCCACGGTGGCGTTGGCCAGCACCGTATCTTCAAGTGAGAGGCGCGTTCCCGTCCCGTCGAAGAGTGTCGCCTCCCTCGCGGTCGGGTCTATCGCGGGCGTACGCCATAGTGACGTCGATACTAGGCGTGCGGAATCCCGCGACTATCGCCGCGAGCGTGTCGAGGACGCGCCGCCGGACGTGCCGCCCGACTGCTGGTGGCGCGTCGGCCAGCGTGGCGTCCGTCGCGAACGCAACAGCGCGGGCGGTGCTCACGGCTTGCTCTCAGTCGGCCGCTGAAATCTCTTTCTCTTCCCAGTCCTGGACGGCCACGTCGAGGTCGTACAGGTCGATAGCGTTCCCGCCGAGGATCTGGCGCTTCTGATCCTCGCTGGCCCCGATGCAGTCGATCTTCGTCAGGGCGACCGGGATGTTAGAGGAGTGCTCGGCGGCCATCAGCAGGCGGTCGGCGCCAACCTCTTCCATCGCCCGCCGGACGTACATGTTCAGCGCCAAGGTCGTGTCCAAATACAAGTTCTCATAGCGTTTCGCCAGGATGATTGCCTCCTGAGTGAGCGTATAGGCGCCGCCCATATGGGCCATCACGATGTCGAGTTCTGGGTAGTCCTCGGCGACCGGGATGAGCATCCCGGGCACGGAGAAGGGCATCCCGTGGGGACCGGTGTGGATCATGACGGGGATATCGTTCTCGACGCAGGCGTCGTAAAAGTCGTAGGCTACGTCGGAGGTGGGGTCGACGCCCCAGGCCAGCGTGTGGAGCTTGGCGTACTTGAAGTCCAGTTCCTCCACACACCGGGTAATCTCCTCGTGGACGAACTCGCGCCCGAGGTGGGCATTGGGTGCGGTGATACCGAAGATCCGGCCAGGATAGGCCTCGCTCGCCTCGTAAATGCTGTCGTGTACTTCGGTGACGCTCCGGTCATTCTCGCCGCCGAGGGGCATCAACATGCTCGCGTCGACCCGATTTTCGTCCATCGTGTCGATGATTTGGGCGACGCTCTCGCTCCACTGGAAAACGCTGTCCTGGTCGTCGTCGGGGTGGCCGATATGGTGGTGTGCGTTGACGATGGGATAGTCTGGCATACAACTACGATGTTGACTGAGACCCCGCATCAGTCTTCACTCCAACAGTATGGAGGGTTTAAAACAGGGTGGGGGACAGACTACGCCTCATAGTCCGAGGACCCGGGCCGGCGTCTCTGTCAGCATCGTCCGCACCGCCTCGCGGGGGACGCCTGCCTCCTGAACGTCGCGTGCGAACGTGGCCAGGCCAGACACCGCCGCATTCTCAGCCTGTCCGTAGTCGGTGGCGAGCAGACACCGCTCCGGGCCGATCCGGTTGACGGCGCGCGCGAGGCGGTCGACGGAGTGGTCTGGCGTGCTCTCGACAGCGTACGCACAGTACTCCATGACGGCACCGCGCTCGGCGAGGGCGACCTGCCGTTCCAGGGGCAGGTCGACGACGCGGAAGCAGGGGTGGTTTACCAGGCACCTGACGCTGGCGGCGTCGCAGGCCTCGACGACGGCGTCGATCTCGTCGGGACTGGCGTGACCCGTCCCGAGCGTCGCGTCGTATTCGGCGACCAGGTTCACGACGCGCTGGGTCGCCTCGGTTACCTCGCCGTCGCGAGCGACGCGGATCTCCTCGTCGGGGCCGGGGACCCGCTGGCCGACGAACCGCGACCGGCCAGCCGCTCGCGCCTGGCTGGCGTGGTTGGCGGCCCAGGCCGTCGGCAGCCAGACGATCCGCGCACCGAGTTCGAGCGCGGTCTCGACGGCGTCCGGGTTCAGCCCGCCAACGGTTCCGTTGAGCGCGACACCGCCGTGAAGGACCGTCGCACCGAGCGCCTCGTTGACCTGGTCGACCCGTCCGACGGTCGGGAGGACGTGGCTCTTGACGACGACGCCGCGCATGCCAGCCTGGATCGCCTCACGAGCGAGCGCCAGATCCGTCTGATAGCGCTCGACGAGGTCAGGCGCCGTATGAACGTGGCAGTCGATCGCGCCGTCGAGGACATCGTCGGTCATACGACCGCCTCCGCGAGGAGTTCGACCGGATGACGAGTATCGACATCGAAGTCCCCGAGTTGCTGGCTGCAGGACGCACCCGTCGCGGCGACCACGTCCGGCGCCCCGGCCTCGATAGTCTCGACGAGGTCCGCGCCAAGCGTCGTCGAGAGGCCGTAGTGCTCGGTCTCGTAGCCGAACGAGCCCGCCATGCCACAGCAGGTGGCCGCTACCGGCTCAACCTCGTAGCCAACCTCGCGGAGCAGAGCGATCGGTGCGTGGTCCCATCCCCTGGTGGTCTCGTGGCAGTGGCCGTGGAACGCGACGCGCTCGCCATCGACGGCTTCGCGCAACGCCAGGTCGTCGGTCACCACTCTGTCATAGAGGAACGTCGAGACCGTCGCTGCCGCGTCGGGAACGCCGGCTGTCTCTTCGAGCAGATCGTCGTACTCGACGAGCGCGCTGGCACAGGAAGGCTCGACTGCGAGCACGGGAACACCGTCGTCGACGTAGTCGGCGAGGACGTCGACGGTTTCGGCTGCGTCGGCACGCGTGCGCTCGACCATACCCTGGGATAGTGCCGGCCGGCCACAGCAGTTCACGGCGGGAACCTCGACGGCGTAGCCGAGAGCCTCTAGGAGGCGGACGGCCGCCTTGCCGACCTGGGGATGATTGTAAGCCGTATAGCAGTCCGGGTAGAGGACGACCCGGCCGCACTCGCCAGCAGTGGCCGCAGGTTCGCGTGCTGCGACCCACTCCGGGAACGACTCGGCAGCGAATCGGGGGACGGACCGCCGCCGGTCGATGCCGAGTACTTTCTCCGCCACGACGCGGCCTGGACCGAACGTCGCGAGGCGGTTGGCCAGCGGTGCCAGCGCGCTGCCCAGCCGGTTGAGCGTCCTGACGTTACCGAACAGCCGCGAACGCAGGGGGACCCCATGCTCCTGGTGGCGTCGGTGTTTCGCCTCGGTCTTGAGCTTCGCCATGTCGACGCCGGTGGGGCACTCTGTCTCACAGGCCTTGCAAGCCAGACAGCGGTCCAATACCTCCTCCTGGAACCAATCGCTGGTTAGCGCGTCCTCACCGAGTTCGCCGTCGATTGCCTCCCGGAGCATGTTAGCGCGACCCCGGGTGCTCGTGACTTCCGTGTCGGCCGCCCGGTAGGAGGGACACATCACGCCATCGCCGGTCGACCGACACTTCGAGCAGCCGTTGCACTGTTCGACAAGCGAGCCGAACCCGCCCTCGGCCGTGAAGTCCAGCGCCGTCTCCACCGTCTGCGGGTCGTAGCCCTCGAACCGGAGGTCCTCCGTGACACTAGCGAGATTTCCCTCGGCGTTGGGAACCACCTTCGCTGGGTTGAACACGTCCCGGGGGTCGGCAGCCCGCTTGATCGCGCAAAACGTCTCGTAGACATCCTCACCGTACATCTGTGGGAGGTACTGGGACCGCAATCGGCCGTCGCCGTGCTCGCCGGAGACACAGCCGCCCAGGTCGAGCACGAGTTCGTGGACCGTCGCCGAGACCGCCTGCAGGCGTTCCCGGTCGGCTTCAGTCGAGAGGTCGAGGAAGGGCTTGACGTGGAGTACGCCCTGGCCGGCGTGGCCGAAGACGCTCGCCTCCAGGTCGTGCTCGCGGAGGACGTCTCCGATGCGCTCGAGATATTCGGGGAGGCGCTCGGGTGGCACCGCGGCGTCCTCGACGAACGACAACGCCTGCTCGTCGCCGGGACGCCGGTTCAACAGGGGGTTCGACGCCTTGCGGACCTTCCACAGCACGTCCTGCTTCTCGTCCGACATTGCCCGCTCGACGCCGACCAGGTCCGCCGTCGTGGCCGCAGCGACGGCCTCGTCGAGTCGGTCCTCCAAGTCCGCCGGCTCGCCTTCTACCTCTATGAGGAGTGCGGCGCCTGCCGCCTCCGGGACGAGGTCGATCCCCCAGGCGTCACGGGCGTAGCCAAGGACGGCGTCGTCGACGAGTTCGATGGCGCTCGTCTCGGCCGCCCGGGCCGGGACGACCGCAGCCGCGGCATCGACAACGTCGTCGTAGAAACAGAGGGCGGCCGCTCGCGCTGACGGTCGCTCGGTCACCTCGATCGTCACCTCGACGATGAACCCCAGCGTCCCTTCGCTGCCGACGAGCAGTTGCGAGAGGTCCGCCCACGACCCGTCGGGTGCCGCGGCCGCCTGGAGGTCGTACCCGCTGGAGTTCCGTTCGACGTCGGGATACCGCTCGTCGATCTCCTCGGCCAGTCGTTCCCGGGCGTCCAGCACTGTCCGGTACAAGTCGCCAACACGGTCGTCCCGGTCTCGCGCTCGCTCAAGTGCCGGCCCCGAGCGGTGCTCGAAGGTCTCGAGGCTCCCGTCGGCGAGGACGCACTCGACGGCGGCGACGTTCTCGCGGGTCGTACCGTGACGAACCGAGTGGGGCCCGGCCGCGTCGTTGGCGACCATCCCTCCGATCGTGCAAGTGCTCGACGTGCTGGGGTCTGGCGGAAAGTACAGGTCGTGGTCGGCGAGTGCCGCGTTGAGGTCGTCCAGGACGACTCCTGGCTGGACGGTCGCGGTCCCGCGCTCTGGGTCGACCGCCACGATCTCGTTGAGGTATCGGGTACACTCGACCACCAGCCCCTCGCCGATGGCGTTGCCGGTGAGGCTGCTACCGGCGCCACGGGCGGTGAGGCTGACGTTGTTTTCGTGGGCAAACCGAACGATCTCGCGGACGTCGTCGCGGTCAGCCGGCCAGACCACGCCCGCGGGCTCTACCCTGTAGATGCTCGCGTCCGTCGCGTAGAGGGCCCGCGTCGCGTCGCTGGCGTCAACGTCACCGTCGATCCGCCTGTCGAGCGCGGCGAGGTCCCTCGGCCCGCCGGGACGCGGTTCGCTGTCGATACTCATGGGATGAAAGCTGCGGGTTCAGCCCATTAACCCTCGCGACCCACATGTCCACGGTTTATTCGGGCCGGGGGCGGGGCACTCTAAATGGCCCACATGTTCTCGGGTACGCTCAAGTCCGGAGACCGTCTACGTAGCCCAGAACCATGCCCGACCCGGACGCCCCGGCCGTCGCGGCCTGTCAGTTCGAACCGACGGTGGGCGATGTCAACGCGAACGTCGAACAAATCGATCAACTACTGGGGTCGCTTTCTGATTCGATCGAGCTGGCCGTATTTCCCGAACTCTGCGTGACGGGCTACGACGTTGACGTGGCCGAGGTGCACGCAGCGAAAATCCCCGGACGGCTCACCGATCGCCTGATCGAAGTAGCGGACTTCCACGGGACAACCCTCGTCGTCGGTCTCCCTGAGCGGGACGGCAACGCACTGTACAACGACCTTGTCTGCGTCACGGGTGACGGCGTCGCAGCGACGTACCGCAAGCAGTACCTCTGGGGCGACGAGGCAGACCGGTTCGCTACCGGGTCGGGGCCCGTAACCGTCGAAACAACCGTCGGGACCGTCGGCTTCGTCCTGTGCTACGACCTGAACTTTCCCGAGGTGACGCTGGCGTACGGTCGCGCTGAGTGTGACCTCCTGGCGGTCAGCGCAGCCTGGCGCGAGTCCTATCGGTCGGACTGGCGTCTCCTCTGCCGGGCTCGCGGGTTCGACGGCACGTGTTATGTCGTCGGTGCGAATCACGCCGGCGACCAGCGCGGTCGCGTCCACGCCGGTGGAAGCCTCGTTGTGGGCCCCGAGGGCGACATACTCGTGGAGACCGGTGACGGCAAGACGACCGTGGCCGAATCGTTCGACCGGGGGCGAATCGCGACCGCTCGCGAGCGGAACCCGGTCCTCGAGACGCGCCGGGCCCGGGAGACCTGAGTCAGGTGTCGCTCGCTTCTTCGAACTCGACGTCGTAGGCGTCTTTCCAGAGGTCGACGGTCTCGCCCCGACCGGCGCTTGGCCCGCCAGCGCCCGGCCCCCGCTAAAGTCGTTCTCGTTGGGAGAAGCCGCGATGTAGACGTTTCCGGTGGCGAAGCTGGGGCTCTTGCGTCGACGTAGGGCGTGACCACTCGCTTCTTCAGCGCCAAACGGACGGGGTATCGGGTCGGCGCCAGGACGAAAACGAACCCGACAAAATCAGTAACGAGGCTTAGAGTGAGAAGGAGGGCACCGTCAAGGGGGTTCGTCGGTGGGACCTTTCTCTCTTGGCGGCCTTGCGATGCATCTGGGCCAAGGAGTACCGCCATCCACCCGCACGAGAAACATCCCCACCAGTGCCGTTAGGACTCCCCGGAGCACCACCAGGGGCAAGAAAGGAGCATGTCGAGCAGGGGTATCTGGAGCGGGAGCCGATGATTCGATACATATCTTTCCTTGCGTCGTTTGGTCGTGTTTAGTTTGTCTCATTGTGCCAGCGGGCGAAGGCTTGAAGCCATGAATTAGCCGTTGCTGGATCGACGGGCTGAACGAGTTTGAGAACGAAGAGTTTCGGCGTTTTACTTCTCTGTAAACACGTTCAATGGAGTTTCGATCACCATATCGTTCGTATCGAAACTCGAGACCACGGCGGTGGAGTGCGGCTTTCAACCAGGCGGCTGAATCAACCAGAAACAGAGCGTCTTCGACGTCGTGTTTCTCCATGAGTTCCGCAAGAAACATTTCGGTGAGAGCGGTCGTACGTGTCGAATACAGCCGAACGTGCAGAAACCGGTTCGTTGCTGGATCGACCGCTGCGTACAGCCAATACTGCTGCCTATCGATCCAGATCACCGTCTCGTCGAGTGTAACTTTGGCTGGCTCAGCACCCTCAACAGGAGCAAGGTCGGCTTTGTGCACCCAGTCGTGGACAGCTTTTCGACTCCGTTCGACACCGTACTTCTCGAGTTTTCGAACTGTATTCGAGAGCGATAATCCACCCAAACGGAGTCGAATACCCAGCGCCATCAGCTCGCGCGGTGTCCGCTCTCGCTGCACAAACTCCAAGTCAATCCATCCACTAGATCCTCTGAGGCTGGCAGTTTTCGGCATAGGCACCAAAAACTGCCACCGCCTCACCACTTCATACTCAAACTAAACACCGCCCGTCGTTTGGTCCAAACGCATTTCGAGACGAACCGACGGCAGCTCGTATGCGGGCGCGACTATCACCAGCGAAGATAGGTATAAATCCTGACCCATGTAACCGCCAACCGTGATGTGATCAGCGGTATCACGCCCACCATGGATATCAGGAACGAGTATCGTCTCTTCGTCGATGGAAACCAGGTCGAGTCCGTGACGGGTGGCCGATTGTCGATCGTGAACCCGTCCACGGAGACCGAGCTCACGACGGTCGCTGCCGGTGACAGTCGAGACGTCGATAGAGCCGTGGCCGCAGCCCGCGAGACGCTCGCTGACTGGCGGTCTCGGCCGCCAGCGGAACGCGCCGAACTGCTCGCCGACGTTGCAGACCGTATCCGGGCCGCGCGGACGGAGCTTGCGAACCTGGAGACACTCGACACCGGCAAACCCCGGTCTCAGGCACTCGCCGACGTGGACGGCTGCGCCCGCGCCTTCGAGTACTACGCGGGTATCGCCGACAAGATACACGGCGATAGTATCCCGCTCGGCGAGGAGTACGTGGACTACACCGTTCGAGAACCGCTGGGTGTCACCGCCCAGATCATCCCGTGGAACTACCCGATCGGCATCTTCGGCCGATCAGTCGCTCCGGCGCTCGCCGCGGGCAACACAGCGGTCGTGAAGCCGGCCGAGGAGGCGCCCCTCTCGTCGGTCAGGGTTGCCGAGATCGCGGCCGACGCTGGCCTCCCCAACGGCGTTCTCAACGTCGTTCCTGGCCGCGGGGACGAGGCGGGGGCTGCCCTTTCCAGCCACCCCGACGTCGACGGCGTGAGCTTCACCGGATCGGTCGAAACAGGCCGCCAGGTCGGGAAGGCGGCCATGGAGCATCTCGCGCACGTACACCTCGAACTCGGAGGGAAGAGCCCGCTGGTCGTGTTTGGGGACGCCGACTTGGACGCTGCCATCGAGAGCGCTGTTGCCGGGTTGTTCACCTCGAACGCCGGCCAGATCTGCTCCGGGGCCTCCCGCCTGCTCGTCCACGAGGACGTTCACGACGCAGTCGTCGAGCAGCTCGCTGCGCGGGTCGAGTCGCTCACGGTCGGCCCCGGTATGGACGACCCGGACGTGGGCCCACTGATTTCGGCCGACCAACTCGACCGCGTCGCTTCCTACGTCGACGCGGGTCGGCGGGAGTACGGCGCCCCGCTCATCGGAGGCGTCCCGGACTGGACTGGCTACTTCGTCGAACCAACGATCTTCGACGACGTGGACCACGACTCTCGCCTCGCACAGGAGGAAATCTTCGGGCCAGTGCTCGTTGTGACGACCTTCGCCGACGAGACGGAGGCCATCGAACTCACCAACGACGTCGACTACGGGCTCGTCGCCGGGGTGTTCACTGAAGATCTGCGGCGCGCGCACCGCTTCGCTCGCGACGTCCATGCCGGGCAGATATACGTCAACGAGTGGTTCGTGGGCGGGATCGAGACGCCGTTCGGCGGGTACGACAACAGCGGCGTCGGTCGCGAGAAGGGGCTCTCGGCGATCGAGAACTATACGCAGAAAAAGAACGTCGGCATCAACATCAACCGATGAGCCACCACGACTCCACGCCACGCATCCGGGATAACGACCGAGCAGGAACTCGTGGCAGGACGCGATCGTCGGGGCGCACCGAGAGCTCTCTGCGGTCGATCAAACTCGCTCGCGTCGCGACGCTGAATCCAACTGGAGAGCATTTCGATCGAACATGACGGAGTTCGTTTCCCCACCGCGCACGTTCACCGGGCCAGGCTCCCGGTCCCGGCTCGCGGACCTCGTGCCAGACGACGCGAGCGACGTTCACGTCGTGACCGACGAGGGTGTCGCGAACGCTGGCGTCGTCGACGCGGTTCGTGATCAATTGCCGGTCGAACCGACCGTCCACACGGACGTCCCGCCGAACCCGGACCGGGAGACCGTTCTGTCGCTTTCCGACCGGCTTGTAGCCGCTGACTTCGCCGTGGGGGTCGGTGGGGGGAGTCCGATGGACGCAACGAAGG
Organism: Halosolutus amylolyticus; assembly: GCF_023566055.1. NCBI lineage: Archaea > Methanobacteriati > Methanobacteriota > Halobacteria > Halobacteriales > Natrialbaceae > Halosolutus > Halosolutus amylolyticus. The sequence continues at coordinate 521,707 of NZ_JALIQP010000004.1, forward strand.
CTGCGTGCATCGCACCGACCGTCTCGGCGGCGACCACTGACCCGCTGGACCTCTCCCCGGAGATCTCCCTGGACCATCTGGACCGCCGCGTCCCGTTCGTTCTGGTGCCGACGACATCCGGAACGGGTACCGAAACCGGCTACTGGGCCGTCGTCTCCGACCACGACCGCGCGGAGAAGCGGAGCATCGGTCACCCCTCGATGCTGGCTGACGCGGCCGTCCTCGACCCCGAACTGACCCTCTCGCTGCCGCCAGTCCTGACGGCCGCGACGGGGTTCGACGTACTCACGCACGCCATCGAATCACTCACCGCCAGTGGCGCGACAGAACTGACACTCCCCTACAGCCGCCACGCCTATGACATCGCGAGAGAGTCACTCAGGGCGGTGGTCGCGGACGGCGACGACCTCGCCGCCCGTGAATCGCTGCAGCAGGCCAGCTATCTGGCCGGTGTCGCGATGAACAACGCCGGGCTGGGTGCCGTCCACGCAGTGAGTCACGCGCTCGGCGGCGTCCACGATCTTCCACACGGTCACCTGAACGCGATGCTCCTCCCGGCGGTCGTCCGTCGCAACGGCGAGCGAGATCCGGGAGCACGGGCGCGATACGCCACCCTCGTGGAGTCAGCCCGCCGCCCGCACGTGGAGCTCGCCGATCGCGTGGAACGCCTCCGACGCGACGTCGGGTTGCAACACTTGCCGGACGTCCCCGAGGACTGGCAGCTGGAGATTGTCGCCGAGACGGCCGTTGACAACCTCAACATGAAGACGAATCCATTCGAGTACGACGAGGACGCCGTCGTGTCCATCTGCCGGCATGCACTCCCGGACGCGGCATAGCCTCCACCGTCTGGAGCGCAGGGATCGGCAACCGTACCCAGTTCGTCTCCGGGGAGATCGAAGCTTCTCCAGACGTGGGATTCAAATCGCATCACTCCCTCTCGCACGGAATCACGTCGCTGCCGTCCTCGGACTGCAACGTCAACATCATCGTCAGGTTCAGCGACTCCGTTACGGCCTGGCATTCGTAGCGCTGCAAGTACCACATTCGCGCTGTGAATCTTGCACGAGCGCTATTGACCCCCCATATTCTATCAAGACCAGCGTGACCGATTCAGAGGATGAGTTTAGTACGACGACTTCATTTGTTTCACGCCGAAACCGGTGAACCGACTGCTCAGTAGACCTGCGAACTGATCAGACCATCTAGTGAGAGGAACCACATAGTGATCATCGGAGACATGACTAGCGGGTAAAATAATGACCTGACCTTGGGGAGGTGCTTTATTGAGTAACAGACGAAATGGAGCGCTATCATGAATCACGTGTTTCGAATCGGTCAACAATACCGGGACACGGGGAGCTATCAGAACTCGGACAACAACGTCCTGTGGTAAATTTGTGGCACACTTGACAGCGGTATCAAGAACACTGGCGGAATTCGTGACCTCACCGCCGATCGCTCGGAGACGGCCCGCATCGGATCGTGTTCGGTGAGTATCGCCTCAGAGCGGTTTCGAAATCGTCGATGAACTAATCGCGCTCTGTCTCGACAGTCGACAACTCCACTTCTTCGAGTTGGTGGGTCAATTGGCGCTCTGCCGCCGAAACTTCGCACCTCCTGTAACAGGTTGTTGGTCTTCCCTAGCTAATGACTTACAAAATGGGGGGTGCCTCTGGGTTGTGAACCGAGTCGACTCCCGGGACAGAATGAAGATAGGTTCCTACTATCTCCAGTGCGGAGAACTGTTGAGCGCTAATCCTGCGTGATTAGTTCGATTGTCGGTCGAACAACTCAGTCGCTAACCGCCGAAGTTCGGCTTCCTCGTCGATCTCGCTTACCCATCGTTCGGGAAGTGCATCCACACCGAACCGCGCACCTGCGACTGCGCCAGCGACGGCACCAATCGTATCCGTATCACCGCCCATCATCACTGCGTCGGCGATCGCATCTTCGGCAGTCCCTGCAGTCAAGCCGTGATACAGAGCCGCCTGCAGCGTTGTAACGACGTATCCCAAATTTTCGAGGGAGATATCCACTGACTCGCCACGGAGGGCGGCAGTGATCGGTTCAACGGCGTTTCGAACATCGTCAGGGAGATCGGATTCGATATCATCCATGGCGGTTTCGAGAGGCTGTTCGACATCGGTTACAAGATTAGCGAGTGTCCGATTGAAAAGCGCACAACTCCACTGACAGCGTGGATCGGCGTGGGTGATCGCCGACGACTGCCGGCTAACTTCGACGAGTTCGTCTGGCTCATTTCGATACGCGATCGCGTACGGCGCACACCGCATCAGGCTGCCGTTGCCGGCGTTGCTTCCCTCTACGCTCGCCTCCCACTCGACGGCCAGCCTCGTCCCAGGACTCGCCGTTCTGGATTCGCCGGAGTGCACTCGAGGTCATGATGCCGATGTCAAACGGGCCGGATTGTTTTCAGTCCACGAATCGGGAAGCGATATCCTCCGGTTCGAACGCGCCGTGTTCTGCGAGACTGCGAGCGATACAGAGTGCCATCTCCGAATCGTCAGTGATCGTCCCTGCAGGCTGTCCGTGAGTTCCGTTAGCCAGCATCTCGGTTACCTGCCCGTGTGTTCGCTCAATCCGGTCCGGACTCTGGAATTCGACTGGGCGTCCGAGTGCATCCCCACATGCGAGCCCAAAAGGTTCCCTGTGCTCGCGATCGACTATCGTCTGCCATACGTGATCCACTCGCGTTGGGTTGTTAATTATCGTGGTCGGAAGAGCAGAACCCGATCTGTGTCTGAAGAGATCGATCAATGAATTACGCCGACCTGGACCACTACTATCAGCGCGGATCGCTTTCCGGCGTATATCTGGAACCCGTGGTGTTCCGAAAGCCGTCGGCAGAAGACGCGATCGAGAATCTCGCGTCGTGGCTTACCGAGACGACTGGTTGAGTTCGTCTTTTCCCTGGGCGCGAAAGGCAGGAGGGAGATACGACCGGTTACGCGATCGGAACGGTGTTACGCGTCGTCAGGACCGACGGTAACGTTGCGGTTGAAGACGTTCTCGGGATCGTACTTCCGACGGCGTCCGTGCCAGCGAGTTCGTCCGGCATCGGCGGGAGTCCGGGGATATGCCCACTGAGGAGGATGGTGGTCAGTTCCTCAGATGCGTCGCTCATGACCTGACGGTGAGTTTCCAGCACGTCCTCGGCGGCGTCGTACGGGTAGAAGATTCCGAGGGCCTGTACTATCGGGCCGACCTCGTACAGTTCGAACTCGAAGTTGGTGACGACGCCGAAGTTACCACCGCCACCGCGGATGGCCCAGAACAGATCTTCGTTGTGGTCGGGACTTGCCTCTCGAAGTTCGCCGTCGGGCGTAACGATTTCGACGCTACGGAGCGCGTCGATTCCGAGGCCGTGCTTGCGGCGGATCCAGCCGATACCGCCACCGAGCGTCGAGCCGGGAATGCCGACCTCGCCCGCGCTCCCGGTTGGCGTGGCGGGGCCGTACTGTTGCGTCTCGGCGAGAACGTCCTCTGTGCGGGTACCAGGCTGGACGTGTGCGACCTGCTTTTCGGCGTCCACGCGTACAGTGTTCATCTCTTCGAGGTCAATGACGAGTCCACCCTCGACGATGGCGCTGCCCGCCTGATGGTGGGCGCCGCTGCGAATAGCCAGTTCGAGGTTGTTGTCGCGGGCGAACGTAACTGAGCGAGCGACGTCGGATGCGCCGTTGACGCGGACGATCACGGCGGGGTACTCGTTAATCAGGCCGTTCCAGACGTTGCGTGCGTCCTCGTACTCCTCGCTATCGGGGAAGATGAGGTCGCCGCGGAGGTCTTCATCGAACTCCCGAAGGTCGTTCTCATCGAGTTGCGCGACCACACCCAGGGGGTGCGTGTGAGCAGTCATAGTCAGTCGAAACAACTAGTCATTTGGAATTTATATCCTGCAAATGAATTAGATATCGCGGCTTCTTATCGATATACAGCCATCCTGTCTACGGGTCTCTAGTTTTAATAACAAACGGTTGAAACATACTTCTATGCACTCGGTAAATTACTGAGCGTTTACGTACGCGCTGCAGCCCGACAGTGAGAGACGACGTCCTCTACGAGGGCCTTGAACTGCTCGGAGGTATCGCCTCTCGCAAGCATCTCGATCGTCACCAGATAACAAGGTGAGGGTGTGTCGTTTTGAGAACGGAACTCGTGGTCGGGGTATGAAAGATCGTCCGGAAGAACTCGCCGGCGTGAGCCACGTGAATTGTAGCGGGCAAACCGCGCTGATTACGGGTTCGACGAGTGGAATCGGGCAAGCTACTGCACTCGCGCTCGGCCGACTCGGCGCTGACGTGATCGTCCACGGACGAGATGTGAGCGCTGGCGAGTCCGTCGTCGACGACCTGGAGACGATCGGTGTCGAGGCGGCGTTCATCCCGGCTGATTTCACAGATCCCGATGCCGTTCGAGAACTCGCCATGACAGTTCGGGAGGAAACCGACGGCCTCGATTACCTGTTCAACAACGCTGGCGGGTATTTCCGTACGGGTCGACTCACGGACCTGGGTATCGAGTACACGTTTCACGTCAATCACCTTGGACCGTATCAGCTGACCACGGACCTGATCGACCACTTCTCCGACGATGCCTGCATCGTCACGACATCGTCGGCAGCACACCGCGGTGTATCGCTCGATCTGGACCGTGTCGAAACCGTCGAGTCGTATTCCTCGATGTGGGCTTACGGCCACTCGAAACTCGCGAATATCCTCTTTTCGCGGGAACTCGCACGTCGGGTAGCTCCTGTGGGCCAATCGATCAGTTCGAACAGCGTTCATCCAGGAGCGATACCGGGAAGCAACTTCAGCCGGTTCCTGCCACGACCGCTTCCAACGCTCATCTCTACGCTCGATGTGGTTCCCGGTATCACGTCGGTCGCCGACGGTGCTGCAGAACTGCTGTACGTCGCTCTCTCGCCCGAAACCGCGGACATCACTGGCCAGTATTTTGCAGACCAATCGACCAGAACACCGTCGCGTCCGGCTAGAAACGACGATGCTGCCCGCCGTCTGTGGGAACGAAGTGCGACCCTCCTCGACATCGATGAACCGCTTGCGGACTTTGGCGAGAGCATCGGCTCCCCATCAGACTGACTGACTCGAGGTGGCGGGGACGAACTGGAAGCCAGGCCGACACCGATCGTCGAGCGGTCCCGTTCCGATACGGGAACGCGCTACTTGTGGCGTTCGCCGAGTTCGTTCACGGTCACCAGCGCGTCCCGGACCATCGCGGGCTCGACCGGGAACGGCTCGTTGTGGATCGTCTCCTCCTCGACGCAGGCCGCCTCGGCGACCGTCTCGAGCTGGTCGTCCGTCGGATCGTCGAGACCGATGTCCGCGAGCGTGACCGGAAGCCCGATGTCGAGCGAGAACTCGATGACGTCTTCGACGAACGCGTCGTCCTTGCCCTCGAGGACAAGTTGGGAGAGGGTGCCGATGTTGACCTTCTCCCCGTGGGTCGCGTCGTGGGTCGCCTCGAGTTGCGTCAGTCCGTTGTGGATCGAGTGGGCCGCCGCGAGCCCGCCGCTCTCGAATCCGAGGCCGCTCAGGAGCGTGTTCGCCTCGGTCACGGCTTCGACGCTTTCCGTCACGGCACCGTTCTCGACGGCGTGGACAGCCGAGACGCCGTGCCGGCGGAGCGTCTCGTAACAGAGTTCGGCGAGCGCGTGACCGGCCCGGGTTGAGGCTCCACCGAAGATGTTCTCGCCGTGCGAGCGGTAGGTCGCGTCGGCCTCGAACCACGTCGCGAGCGCGTCGGCGATGCCTGACCGGAACGTCCGGGTCGGTGCCCCCGCGATGATCGCCGTATCTACGAGGACGAGTTCCGGGTTCTTCGAGTGGAACCAGTACTCCTCGAACTCGCCGTGTTCGGTGTAGATCACCGAGAGCGAACTCGTGGGAGCGTCCGTCGACGCGATGGTGGGCATCGAAACCATGGCGATGTCGAGCCGTTCCGCGACTGCCTTGGCCGCATCGAGCGCCTTGCCCCCGCCGGCACTGACGATGACGTCGCTCCCGTACTCGCTCGCCTGGTCGGCGACGCGTTCGATCTCCCGTTCCGAGCACTCGCCCCGGAACTCCATCGTCTCGGTATCGAACTCGTGGTCTTCGAGACTCTCCGTGACGGTATCACCCACGATGTCCATCACAATGTCGTCAGCGAGGAGGACGGCGCTACCTCCGAGGTCCTCCGCGTGCGTTCCGATCTCCGCAGCGACACCACGGCCCTGTGTGTAGTTCGCGGGAGACGCGAATATCTTTGCCATGTGTGAACGAACCACTATCACGATAATGTAGTTTGGCCCCGGCTCTCGTGAGCAATTATTGGACGGCTGGTGATCGTACCGCGCCCCGAATTCAGCACGACTCACTGGACAACATCTGAAACTGGTCGGGCCCTCAGTGATCAATACGTACATCTATAGGCTGACCAGGCCGAGTGCCTCCGAGCTGGTCCCGAGGCGGTTCACGTGAAATGGAGCCGCCGGATAGTCAGATACGAACTATTCGTTGTAGTCGAACTCGACGGCGAGCGGCTCGCCGCTGACGATGCCGCGGTAGACGAAGCGGTACCGCCCGGATTGCAGGTCGGGGCAAACCTCGAGTTTGCCTTCGTGGTCGTGGCCCGCCACGATGCCCGCCTCGGTCATCTCGAACGTCCACTCGAAGCCCTCGCCCGGGCGGTGTTCGATCGCCACGTCGTCGTATCCGATGCGATCGCCGTCCGTCGTCCCGCGGACGTCTTGCCAGCCGTCCATCGTCAGCACCTGCAGGTTCCACTCGTGGCGGTTCCCGGTGTGTTGCACGTCCGTCGAGACGTTCCACATCGTGATCCGCACCTCGTCGCCGCGCCCGACCCGCGGCGACCCCTGCTCGCCACCGGCGAGCGCCTGCGTGGCGTGGACGCGCATCGCGAACGTCAGCTCTTCGTCGTTGTACGCTTCGCCCAGCGCGGCTTCGCCGTCTTGCGGCCCCTGGAGTCGCTGGAAGCTCTTGTCGTCGCAGGTCAGCTCCTTGAGCTTCGGGGGGTCGCCGTCCGGATGGACGTAGCCGGGCAGGTTCGCCGGGTCGGCGTAGCGCCCGTTGGCGGCGACCTCGCTTGACTCGCCCCAGCCGTCGACGACGGTGAACGTGGCGTTGCTGGGCAGGTCGTCGGCAGTCACGCGGACGACCGCCGACGGATACGTCTCGGCGGACCCGCATCCATCGTTCTCGTCGCTGGTGTCGACCGTCTCCGCAGTGCCGACGATTTCGCCGTTTGTGACGGCCACGTCGCTGATGTCGAGTGTGTTGTAGCAGGTGTTCGGCCCAGCGGCCTCTGCGTACACGATCGAGGACTTCTCGAACTCCGTCTCCTCGAGCCACGACAGGAGTCCGTCGACCTCGTCGGGATTCTCGACCATCCAAATGTCATCGTACTCGTCCTCGAGGAGGGTGATGAAACCAGTCACGTCCTCGGCCGTCGCCCACAGCGGTTGGGCGAGCGACGGGTCGAGTTGGAAGACCTCGTACTCCACGTCGCCGCTGTCTTCGTTCCCGCCCCCGTTGTTGTCGGTGTTGTCGTCGGTTCTACTGGTTGCGTCGTCCATGCAGCCGGTAAGACCGACGGCAGCCCCCGTTGCAAGTAGAGTCTTGCGACGAGTTACGTCCATGAGCGTGTCCAAGAAGTGTGAGTATGGATAAGTCTCTTCTCCAAGGTCAATCGCTTCTTTGAGCTATCTTCCTTCAAGGAGAGAATCCCGCCGTTTACGGCGGGCGTGAATCCGACAACTCCTCCACCAACCACCGTCGATGGCCGACCCGGATATTCCACGCTAGTCCACACCATGAGACATTGTCGTGTGCCAGCCATGCAGATCCCACCGCTGACGTCAATCCCGTGGTCGTCGGCGATGCCGGTTTGGGCGAGCGTCTGCTGGACCTTCTCAACGAGAACACACGCGGCCTCGTACCGGCTTGAGTCCCCGGTGTTCCTGCGGAACGACGAGCGTGTATTTCGTCCGTAGCGAACCTCCAGGAGGCGTTCCGTCAGACCGTGGCCGGCTACATTGCGATCAGCGAGACTCCGGCAACTGCCAGTGCGGCGGCGACGAGCCGGATGCGGAAGTGCCGTTCGCCGAGGAGGACGCCGCCGAGGACGACGGCGACGATCGCCTGCGTATTGATAATCGGCGAGGCGATACTCGCCGGCAACGCCGCGAACGCGAGCGTCGTCGCGTGTTCGCCGAACGCGACCAGCGCCCCGCCGGCCGCGAGTTTCGAAAAGTCGGCGCGAACCGCCGTCGGTGGATTCCGGACGGCGCTGGGAAGAAGGACGATCGCGACGCCAACCAGCAGGATCGGGACCCAGAGCGTGCCCGGGATGGCGAGTTCTTGCAGTGAGACGCGCTTCCCGAGGTCGCTCACCGCGTAACACATCGCACTCAGCAACGCGAGTTGCGCGGGTCGTGACCGCGCGGCCTTGACGAACGGACGGAACAATCCGCCGGGGTCGTAGTTCGCGACGTACACCGCGCCCGTCGCGACGACGACGCCGAAGACTTGCAACAGAGTGAGAAACTGGCCGAGAAACAGGATTTCGAGCGGCAGAACGAACAGCGGGACGAGTTTGTTGATCGGCGTCACGTATGAGACGTCGCCCTCGGCGATCGCCCGGAGGAACAGCACGAACGCGAGGGCGGTCGTGAGTATCGTCACTGCGACGACGGCCAGGTCGACGAGGTCGAAGCTCTCGAGCACCACGTCCGAAAACTCCGTCCGTGTGAGGGCGATCGGCAGGTACCACGCGATCGCGAACGTGTTGAGAAGGACCGTCAGCGCCGCCGGCGGATACCCCGAAAACGACCGTTTCAAAACGTAGATGTAGAACCCCCAGACGAAGGCTGCAGCAATCGCAAATCCGATCCCGGAATCCATTACGTGGCTGGAGGGAGATGTCGTTTATCAGTCGTTCGATCGATTGCTCGCGGTTTCCCGCTCTGGAACACGATCCTCCGGGTTCCAACCGAGTTCGGGGTGCGTCTCGAGTTGCTGGCGACCGATCTCGTCGATCGTCATCGGACCGACTGAAACGCATAGAGCAGGCTGCGGAGGCGACGTTTCGCCGGCACTGATCTCGAGAAGGGTTTCAGTCGAGCGATCAGCGACGTATCGCTCGTCCTCTGGGCCACGTGTCCAGCTGCCATCATCGCTAGCGAGGAATCTTCTACGTCTGAAACGGACTGACGGTAGACCAGAGAAAACGGTTGATCCAGTCGATAACTAGAACTGAACGTCCGTGATGCATGCAGCCTCTGAGTCGGTCACGTCGTTTCTGGCAAGAATCGGGTAATTCATAGAGTGTGTCCTGAATCAGGGCGCGAATGTGGCACGGGTTGAAGGTCGATCTATGAAGGTGAGTGATCTGTCAGTATCGTGTATCCGGAACTGATCGCAGTTTCTGGACACGTTTCAGTCCGAAGAGAGAACCGGAGAACGCAGGTCACTACCGAAGTCATTACCGATGGGTGGCGTGACTATTTGGATATGGCGATCTCCAGAACCGTCTTCAAATATTATCTCTACAAAGCGACGGAAGCGGTCGAGTTTTATCGGCCGATCATGTACCTCTATTTTCTCTCGCAGGGATTATCTTTCACGCAAATCGTCATCATCGAGGCGCTTTACAACCTTACGACAGTCCTCGGCGAGATGCCGACCGGGTACGTCGGTGACCGAATTGGGCGCCGAAACAGCCTTCTTATCGGGTCAGCACTCATTACGGCGACGTTAGTTGGCATCGCGTTCGCGTCTTCGTTTCTCGCGTTCGCCCTCCTCTTTATTTGTTGGTCGCTTGGCTATAACTTCCGCTCGGGAACGGAGGATGCGTGGGTTTATGAAACGCTCACGGACGTGTCTGCAAGTGACGAGTTCACCCGTGTTCGTGGACGTGGGCAATCGATTGCCTTGACGGCCGGTGTCGGTGCGTCCCTCGTCGGTGGCTACCTCGGCGATCTCGACCTCGCATACCCGTTTCTCGCAGCTGCGCTGTTCACTGGGCTGGGCCTGCTCGTGATCGTGACGCTGGACGAACCGGCAACGTACGAGGAAAGCGGCTCGAGCGAGATGGGCATCCGAGAGGCGTGGGGTGTCGTCAAACAGGCCGTCGGTCAGCGTCGCATTCGATCGTTCATCGTCTACTACTTCGTGCTGTTCTCGGCCGTTACCTATCTCGTGTTTATTTTCCTCCAGCCGATATTCGAGTCGGTCGTGACCGATCTGAACATGAGTCTCACTTTCTCACTCCCGGTTCCCGGTCAAGGAGACCCCTACACACTCGCTCTCTCGACCGAGAACGTCGAAACGCTTCTGGGGGTGTATTATGCAGCGATCAATCTCGTCTCGGCGGCAATCAGCTACCGTATCAGTCTTATCGAAGAGTGGGTTGGATTGCGACGGTGGTTTATCGCAATTCCGCTCCTCGTCGGTGGGCTTCTGACAGTAATGGTGTTCGTGCCTCCGATAGCGCTCGTCGCGTTGTTCGTCGGATGGGCGTGTGTTGAGCCGACGCGAGTGCTTGCGGGACAGTACGTGAACGACCGCATCGAAACGCTCGGTCGTGCAACTGTCTTGAGCGCGATGGCGATGGTGAGTGCGGTAACCGTCATCCCGTTTCAGCTCGGAAGCGGCGTGATTTCGGATATCGTCTCACCGGTAATCGCACTTTCGGCAGCAGGTGTAATACTGGTCGTCGGTTCGGTTGTGATCTTACTCTGGGAGTCACCAATCGAACAGTCATCAATCAGTTCGAATCCGAAAACTGGAACGTAGGTGGCACATTGTTCGCGGTTACTACGCAGGTCTACCGAACGGGGCATTGTAGAGCCAGCCAAGCACGACTGCTGTGGCGACCACAGCAACGGCGTACGGGACCATGGGAACCCCGGCCTGGGTGCTCCCTGGCACGTTCCCCAACCGGCACCAATACCGATTCCAATCCCGATACCTGCACTGATTGCCTTTGAACGAGATGTGGAGTTAGTCGTGCTCATATCTGTATACCTACTCTCGAAAATATCAATGCTCGGGTGTGTCACCGTCCTATATGATGTCTGACTCATGCTTAGTACACAGAGTCCCAGACCCGTCCTCTCCAAATTATTTAACCGACGCAATTCGAAGACGGAACTACAACAAATTCAGGACTTGAAATTGATTCCTGAAGAACCCGATTCGACGGAGTTTGACGCCCTTATCTCGCTGGAAGTACAGATGGATAGTAGTTGATGGAATATGGTAGTGGACCAGAACGTTCAAATCGATCAAGGAGTAGTTGACGCGGTTAACGCACTCGGAAATTCCAAACGGCTAGAAATATTACTCGCATTAGATAAGGTGGAACAAGAACACCAGAAACCGTGGCATACGATGTCCTTTACGGAACTGTACGATGCGATTGACGTGGATAGCACGTCTCAATTTTCGTATCACCTCGATCAACTCGTCGGACAATTTGTCAGCGAAACTGCTGACGGATACCGACTCACATACAGTGGGAACAAAATCGTTCGTACGATCGTCTCCGGTGTGTACGAAAGCACTTCAACGTTTGAAGACAGCGAGGTCTCCGGTGCCTGTTTGTTCTGTGGAGAGGCGTCACTTCTAGCCACACTCGACGCCGAACAATTCCGTATTCGCTGCACCTCGTGTGACGCGACCCTCGTAACCGATTTCTTTCCTAAGAGTCAAACGCGTGGCCGGACGACTGCGGAGATCATCGAAAGTGTTGGCTACCGTATCTGGAGTATGTACATTCAACTGCGAGGAGACGTTTGTCCGGAGTGTTTTGGCCGCGTCGATACGACTGTTGACGTGTACGAGCACAATGGGAAATCACACCATCTCCATATTAGCTCGTGTCGTGAATGTCAACATATAGTAAGCATCCCAATTGAAGTGACAGTTGCGTTTCACCCAGCAGTCCTCCACCGGTTTTGGGAGCACGGCATTTCGCTACTGGACGTTCCACTGTGGGAATTTTTCGAGTACATCGTATCCGATGTAATCGTAACGGATATCGTCTCCGATGATCCGTTTGCAGCTACGTTCGAAATCACGCCGAACGATGAGACGATTTATCTCAAAATGGACGATACAGGAACAGTTTCAATTGGACTGTGAGGGGATGATTCGTCTACTCCTTGCCTGTTACCCTCAGTATCACTCCGGAAGCGATACCGGTTCGAACTCTTGCAGTCCGAAGTACGTCAGTACGACAGCCCCCAGTCCGGTCAGGAGAAGCCCACCCGCGACCAGGTCCCCGAGGATCGGAATCACTCCGATCAGCTGTAAGAGCACCATGACAACAACGACTCCGAGACCAGTCGCCAGCCCAACTCGTGGGGTGTTCAACTGTTGACCAGCGAGATATCCCAGTGCGATGATTCCGTAAGCAATTATCAACAAGCCGATTAGAAGACCGAGTATGCTCACAGGGAGGAGGATCAGGGTGAACGCCATGAAGACGAACACGGAGAGGAACGTTACGGAGAGGAGTGCTCCCACGGTGAGGCTGATCAGTGGATGATCTTGCGCGGCTGCCCCGACATTATCGAGCAGTAGTTCATGTTTTCGGGAGAGCAACGCTCCCACAAGCGCTAGTATCAACGTCGTCAGCACGATCGGCGTATACGCGGCGATCGGGCCGGGTTCGGAGGATTCAAACGCGACAGTGGTCCGCTCCATAATGGTTGCTTCGGTGGACAGTTCCTCGCTCCCGCCAATGTGCTGGAGTTCTCCATCGATCGTTGCACCGTCCTCGACGACGAGTGATCCGGAGAGTTGCGTCACGTCACCTTCGACTGTTCCATGGACCCGGAACTCGCCACCGATAACGTAGACTGGACCGGACACCGCTTCGTCGGCCGGCACCGTGACCGTCGCATCCCCGACGATCAACGCGCCTCGGTGCTCGGTTATCTCGTGGTCTCCTTCAATAACGAACTCGGTGGTCTCGACGTCTGCTCCACCCGCCGAGATCATGAGTAGCACGATTATCAAGAGCGGGATGAGTTCCAGATTCATGGCGTCGTCCCCCCACGAGCCAATTCAACCATCCGATGCACGTATAGCAACACCGGCAGCGTGACGACGAACAGCAGTGCCAGCGCGTTCACGTACGTCAGATGGTTCAGCAGTGAGAGTCCGACCCCCTCGGAGTACAGCGCTAGCGAGGTACTCAAGAAGGTCGCCAGCCACCCCGCTATCCCGACACCGAGGGCCGTGTGCGTGCCGATGGTCTCGGGTGTGGAGAGATCCGGCCAGAGTGCAAAGTTGAGTGTCGTGTAGAAACTGACCGCGAGCACGTAGAACATCGGTAGTACCAGTGGTGGGGTATCACCCGCTCCAAACTGGATATGGAAGACATACAGGAGGTGCGTGAACGCGAACAGGCCGAATACCCAGAGGAACAGCCAATTCCGATCGAAATTCGTGTAGATGACGCCAGCGGCGAGCGCCCCAATGACGTGCAAGCCAGCGATAAACAACCGGACGCTCAGGTCGGGGGATTGCCAGGACGTGTAGATGTACAGCGGCGTTTCGATGATCCGGAGAAAGCCCAGGCTATCGATGAAGAAGACGCCGAACATCAGCAGAACCGGTCCCAAGAACGCGAAACTGACCGTTCGAACCGGTACCGGTCGGCAGAATCGGCCAGTTCCGAACGTGTCGCGTTCGTATTGACTGGCGAGGCTATCGACGAATCGGAACCGCTTGACTGAGAGAACGGCGAGAACGAGGACAGCTGGAACCATCATTGCACTCATGACGAGACTAAACTCGTCGATTCGCCACTCGATCGGATACAGGGCTGCGACGAAGAACGACAATCCTGCCACGACGGCAGCGACGTATCCGCGGTCCCTCACGGGAATGAAATCGAGCATGAAACTGAAGGACACTGGAATTCCGACGCCGAGCGCCATCGAACAGACGATCACCCAGAGCACGAACAGTTCGATTGTACTCACGTATGGGGCAGCGACCGTCAGAAGCAGTTGGACGAAAATGACCAGAAAGAGCAACCGGAACTTCACGTACAGGTCAGTGCTCCATCCACGCCGATCCATCAGGACGCCGCTGACGACGGCTGCAACGAGGGTGAGCAGCGCAAGTATGGCCATCACTATCGACACGTCCCCTGGGGGCATACCGATCTTCTGCGTTCCGAGATCGGTCAGTCCCAGTTGGACAAACGTGAGGTTGTAATAGTATCCGGCCGTGAGCGCAGACACGTAGATCAGATATCCAGTGATGGGGATCCACTGGCGCTCACGGACGAACTCGAAGAGTTTCATAGAGTGCTGTAATCCTCAATCTGGCATAAATATTGTCTCCTAGTCTACATATTGGCAACAATGTAACTCAAATATGTTTGAGGTCTTCTTGTGTATCCGTCACGGAGCAGTAGAATCCACCATCTCCACTGTACGCCGATGAATAATTTTTCGATACTAGAACAACCACTGGTTCACGGTGCGATCGTTGCTTTCTCTGTGGTAGTCTTCGTGACGGCTATCGTTGGACTATCAGGAGCGTCACGAGCGCGAGTACGGTCCAGCCGATAGTGAACGCATTCAGCCCCTCGATGGTCCGAGTGGTTCCATCGACACCCCGTCCAGTGTCAGTGGACGAGGACGGAGTCATTGTTCGGTATCGAATTCAGACGAGGCGAAGAGAGTCAGCGTCATCGCTCACGTCCACGACAGGATAGAAATTCGTCGTACTGTATGTCCGTGACCCGCCCCTGCCACGCGTGCATGTCGCCGTCCGGAAGATGCCAGACGACCTCCCCCTCCGTCGGCACACGTACGCCGTTCCGCGTCTCGTAGTTCCGCCAGTAGCCGGACCAGGTCGTCAGTTCGTACCCGTCGTCTACGCGTCGATACCGATCGGCGTGGACCCTGGTCACCTCGTCGTCCTCGTTAAACGAGAACGTGAGGGAAGCGGACACGTGTCCGTCTTCGACGGTCGCTTTTGCCGTACTGTCGTCGATCGACTCCCACTCGACGCCCGCTGCGGGAAGGAACGCGGTCGGATACCAGACCGCCTCGGCGAGATAGCGCATCAGTTCTGCTTCTTCTAACTCCGGACTCGAATTGGCTCTGTCGAGCGGGATGACGCCGAACAGGGACACGCTCGCAGTGCCTTCACGGTCACAGAACAGGTCACGGACGCGCACCGAGAGAAGCGGGGCGAGTCCGATCGACGCGTCCCAATAGAACCCCGGCGGATCTACGGTGACGTGCTGTGTCGCGGTGAACGGCCTCCACGATGACGACGCATCACCCAGACGCAGTTCCCCCTTCTGTTCGAGCCGGACCAGGTCAACGTATGGTTGTCCCTGAGGGAGTGCGCTGGTCAGGTACTCACGGACGGGATCGGGTACTCCTTCTACGTCGTCTTCCGTGAACACCGCCTCGTTTCCACTGTTCGCAGACTGACGAAGTTCGTCCACACGCCGAGCCGTCTCATGCTGGCGCCAGACGGTGCCGGCGAGACCGAGGATGAAGAGAGCGACGGTGGCGCTGATCATTCGTTTGAGAATACGTACGTGTCGCATGGGTACAGGACCGCGGCCCACGGCTTAAGAGTATTCCACTGACAGCGTCGGATCGCCGAGGGCTCGTCTACGACGTTCCTGCCCGAACTGGGTCGGACTCGGGATCGATCGCCACCAGAAACCGACCCATCAGCACCAGACTGACGGCCGTCAGCGTTCCGAAGATGAGAATCTGGGGCAGCGGCACGACCTGGCCATCGAGGATCATGAAAACGATCATTGCGAGGACGGCGCCGCCGAGCGTAGCGATCTTCACGAGCAAGACGGCAGTGAACGCGTAGCCCCAGGCCCGACGGTTCCGGAGCCAGGAGGCCGTCAGGGCAAACCCGGGGACGATGATGCCAAGATCCAGCGAATAGATGACTGCCGTGGGGAGTCCCGCCTCGGCGATGGCCGGCGGTGTCGTCCCGGCGAGGGTCGCCGGTAGAATCTCCGAGAGCCATAGCAACGAGACTAATACGGCCAGCGATAGCTGGAAGGCGACGTAGGGGCGGACGGACGTCCCACTCAGGTCCCGTTTCAGCGTCGCCGCGTCGAGCCGGACCATCCCGCCGACGAACGTGAACAGCGTCAGCCAGAGCAACGCTACATACACGAGATACAGTTCGTTGAACGCGGTCATGAAGGCATACGAGGAATAGGTATACAACAGGTAGCCAGTCACGCCGAGCCATACGTCGTAGCCCCGTAGCGACCCACGGTCTGCGTAGTACAGCGAAACAGCGAGGGCTGGAACGCCAACCACGAGCGTTAACAGGTCTTGCCCGTAGATCTGGGGAAGCAACACTGGGTGATCGCGGTAGAAGTTCGGGGCGAACAGTCCGACGAGGGTGGCAACTGTCGTCAGCAGTAGCGTCGTAAGCGATGACCGACAACCTCGAACCACTCGCACCAGCAGAGGCTATCTTTAGACAGCGAGAGAATCCCGGCGTTTACGCCGGGCGTGAATCGCGTCACTCGACTGCACAATCAACCGGTGACGACAGGCTGGATATTCCACGATTATCCGCACTATTAAGTAGGTTTGTCTACATAGACTATGTATGGCGATTGAGGTCACTCGCACCTACGTTGGTTCCATCCAGAACCACCAACAGGTCTGTGCGAATGTACCTCGACAAGCGACGGCATGAACTCGCAGACGCGACGATCCAGTCGCACCGGTATCGTCTCAAGCAGTTCGTCCCGTGGTGTGAACAGGACGGTATCGACAATCTCAACGAATTTAACCGGCAGGATATCCACCGATTCCGCGTCAAACGGAGAAATGAAGACGAACTCGCAACTGCCAGCATGAAGGGACAGCTAGCAACCCTGAGAATATTCCTTCGCTTCTGTGCGACGGTGACTGCAGTAGTGCCAGGGCTCGACGAGAAAATAATCTTCCCGACGGCGAGCGAAGACGATGCTCGACCCGCTAACGAACCCCGTCACGTCGGGGACGCTCGCCGACCTCGCACGAGCTACACGCCCTGGAAGAACCGGCCGTGGAAGCCGAAGGGTTCCGGGTGTGGGAGAACTGCCCGCGCCTGGACAGCCAGCGTCGCTGCATCAAATATCATGAGCGACGTCCGCTCACGTTGGGTGTCCAGCGCCGTCGCGAGCACGACTCCCGCATCCTCGGCGTCGGCATCGGGATGCTGGACGGGAACTGGTTCCTCGATGTAGACCGACCGCTCCCACCACTCCCTGGCGGTGCACGTCTCACAGTCCACTTTGACCAGTCCGTTCGCCCCTGCGCGATCGGTCGCTTGGCCGTACGCGTAGCGGTGGTGTCGCCCGACGACCGAACGAGCGACGCGTGGCATCTCCATCGCGCCATCGTAGAGGCGCGTTCGGCTGACCCTGTTCGCGTCGGGATCGATACGGTACCGCATCAGGTGAGCGTCGGGCACGGCAGGAAAGCCGTCGCCGTCGAGTTCGGACAGCGCCATCGTGTCGACGATGTCGTCGTCGGGGAACTCCACGAGGTCGAGGACGATCGTTCCGCCGTCGACGTAGGCGTTGACGTGATGGAAGGTGAAGGCCGGATCGAGCGTCGGGTCGGCCACTAGGTCACCGGTATCGCGGTCGACCACGAGCACGCGCGTGTCGCGCTCCGGTTGCCAGTCGAGCATGTCGATCGCACCCTCGGTAAACGGATTCAGTGCCCGGAGTACCGAGAGGACGAGTGGCGACTCCACGATGATGACGTGGTCGGCGGTGACGCTGCAGTCGTGGATGTACGCCGGCCCGTTCGCGTCGAGGGAGGCGATGACCTCCCGCGTACGACTCCCCCGTGGGAGACGATAGAGATGATACTGTGGCGTCCGGCCGAACTGCGTGGTGAAGCCGACCAGTTCGTCTCGGTGGGGGTCGTCGACGAGATGCGCAGCCGTGATGTGTTCGGGTAGGTCGTCGTGGAATCGAAAGTGCCCGCGTGTCTCGAGCGTCTCGGGATCGAAGGCGACCCGGCGCGGGGCCTCCGTGAGCGCGACGTACTCGCCGTCGATGCGGGCGACGTGGACGTTTGCGTTGTCCGTCGGCTCGGGGACCCCCCGCGAAGTTACCGTTTCGAGGAGACGACGCCAGCCACGCGTGTCAGTGCCGAACTGGCCGGTCAGCCGCCCGTCCATCGCTTCCTCGTAGGCATCGGTGCGGAGAAACCGGTTCGAGTAGCGGAGTCGGCCGTCGGTGAACGCGTAGCGCCGGAGCATTGCTAGCCCGTCGAACCAGTGGTTGACACGGCGATCGCCTGCTTCGAAACGGGCGGGTCCGTTGCGAACCAGCGTCCCGGAGAGCCAGTCGGGGATGGTGCCCTCGACTGTCGGGTGATGGTCGTGGACTTCGGTGGTCAACGAGTGAAAGCCGGCGCCGGATGCTGTCACGGCCGTGTATTCGGGTGAGAGAGCTATTAATCCATCGTGCGCGTCGACCCGGGCGGTCTGTACGCTGTAGATGCGTCACCATCCTCGCACTCGTCCCGACGGTCCAGCGACGCGATCATCGACCAGCATCTCGGCCAGCGAACCTGCAACACTGGCGGTGATTCACTTCCATCTCGTGCAGCGCTCCGAGGGGTGCAAACCATCGAACAGACTCCTCACTCAGTCGGTGGTGCACCAGACAGGAACCGCTACATCGTGATTCGGTTCTTCTCAGGTTCGGAGGATACTCCACCGTCCGATTATTGAACGGATACGATTCTCCCACGATTGGCCGCAATAGAGGCCGGCAACCCTATTATTCGTCCGCCGATACCGGTTCGCCGTCCTCCATCTGCCATTCGAGTTCAACTTCGAACTCGGCTTCGTCGTCAGTAACCTCGTACTCGACTTCCAGTTCGAAGTGCTCCGGTACCGCCACCGTGAAGCCGTCCTCTCCTTCGATGTTGATCGTCCCGTTCTCGACGCCGTCGGCGACTTCACGGAGGATCCCCGCACCGTCTGCCCGACTCATCACTCGCTTACCTTCACGTTCCGTCTCATCAGCTTCCGATTCCGCTTCGTTCTCGGATTCTTGTTCGTCGTTTGCCATACCGGACCTACAACGACTCCAAATAAAATAACTCGGCCTTCATATCCGCCCAGTTCGATCGGCGGTAGTCACCACTTCTATCGAGGCATCTAGTGGGCAGACGTCTCCGGGTGTTATCAACAATTATTCTATCTCAGCGAGATCCAATCGAAACGATGCGACGTCGCACGCGTCTCGGGCTAGCCGGTAGCACCGGGATCGGTGGCGTCCTCGGGGCCACGGGTAGGATCGCGGACCAGCCCTCCGCTCCACAGCCACATACGCCGAGGAGCCGGTACCCCGGGCGCGGGAATGGAACCGACCCGTTGTGGCCACCGATACGACGACAGCAGGAAGCGAGACGTACGGTACCGTCCGACAGTTCGTCAAGGGGGAACTCGAGCCGATCACGTTGGCGGCGAGTATCGGTCGAACCGTCGCACACTCAGGCGGTACGAGAGGGCTGCGACGACGACCGCTCCGAATACGAGTAGCCCACTGGCCGTGAGCTGGAACGCGTCGACGCCGATGGACTGCACCCAGGTCCCGATGTCCTGGAACCACGTCCCAACGTCTAAGAGGGTGCCCCCATCTCTTCCGGCAGCCAGCTGGAAGAGGACTGACGGGAGAAAGCCCACGACACCAGCGACGAGCGCACGGGCGAGGTGAGCGTCGACGAGGAGTACGACCAGCAGCATCCCCGGGACCGTCACCCCGAGGAAGTGGAGGGTCGTCGTCAGCAATCGTGGCGGAATCACGTCACGGCTCTGTCCGATGCTGATCGCGCTGAACCGGGGAAACCACATCCCAACGGCGGGGGCGGTGGTGACGGCTACGAGCGTGACGAGGACACTGACCGCGACGAGCCCGGCGACGACTGGGAGTTCGAACGGCCCGGCCAGCGCGGCACCCACCGTCACGAGGACGACGAGTGGGACCCCGAACAGAAGGCCCGGGAGCATCAGCCCACAGACGTACGCCGAGCCGGAGATGGCGATGAGCGTCGTCGAGAGGACAGGCCCCTCGTCTCCGAATGGGTTCATGGCGAACGTGGCGCCGGCAACCCAGGGGAGCAAGACGGCAGCGGCTGGGGCGAGGACGACCCATATCGAACCGAACTGTGCGCTCGAACTGATCAGTCCGCTCCCGGCCATCACCACGGGGAGCAGCAGGAAGTTGAGTCGGCGCGGGTCTCGGCGGGTTCGCAGGACGCTCCACTGGGCCACGCGACGAACCGGCTGGGGAACGCTGCGTGGAATCGCGACCGGGGTGATGGCGTCGGCAAGTGCCGTCCGCGTCCCATCGGTATCGGGCTCGGAACGCTCGGGGGACGCTGTCATTCCCTCTTCGCCGCTGACGGGGTCAGTGAACCAGAGGCGGCTCGCCTCCCGCTCGACGAGGGCAATGCCGACGAGGACGACGACGAGGCTCCCACTCACGATGACGCCAGCCCGGATCGTCGACCCACGGACGGGACTCCCGAGGACGGCGAGGTCCACGAACCACCCGACGGGGAGCACCGCGAGTTCCTCCTGGCCGACGCCGCCGAACTGAGGGAGTGTCACCAGGAGGTAGCCCCCCATGGCGAGGAGGGCGGCGACGCCCCCGAGGATGGTCTTGTAGCGGGCGACGAACGGGGAGGTGGCGATCAACAGCGCGATGGCGTAGCCCAGCGCCATTCCCACGAGGACGGCGGTGAGACCCAGGAGCACCGCTGCGAGCGGAATTAGGACGGCACTCAGTGGCGAGGCAAAGAGGTAGACCGCCCCGCCCGTCAGGACCAGCACCGGCAAGCCAAGATACGCGAGCACGCGGAGCGTTTCTGCGACCAACAGCCCCCCAACGACCGTCCGGGCGGAGACGGTCGTGAGCATGAGCGGTTCGGCATCGATGCGGGGGCGAGCGGAGACGACGCGCTGGGTGGCGATGAACACGCCGAACAGCCAGAAGAGGGCGACCGTCCCGCGGGCGACCGGGGGCAGTGAGACTGGGCCGGCCCCGCTGATTGCATCGGAGAAAAGGTAGAGGAAGCCGACGAGCATGAGACACGGGAACACTAGTCCGGCGGCCATCAGGAACGCGCGGGCCTTGTCCTGCCAGATGGCTCTGACCGAGCGCCGGAACTCGAAGACGCCGACCTGGATGGCGTGTCGTGGCCAGCCGGGTTCAGCCATCCCTCGCCTCCACGGACGCCTCCGCTACCGGGTCGGTGCTCGTGAGTTCGAGGAACGCGTCTTCGAGGGTCCGCGTCTCGCCGGTCTCGGCACGCTGGGTCAGTTGATCGGGCGTGTCCTCGGCGACGAGTTGCCCCTCGTAGAGGATGCCGACGGTATCGGCGATCTCCTCGACCACCGGGAGGATGTGGGTCGAGAGGAAGACCGTCGTCCCCTCGTCGGTGAGTTCGCGGATGAGTTCGCGGATGGTTCGAGCCGCGCGCGGGTCGAGGCCCGAGGTGGGTTCGTCGAGGAAGGCGACGTCGGGACTGTGGAGGATGGCCTGGACGTAGGCGACCTTCTGTCGCATCCCCTTCGAGTAGTCGGCGATGCGGGTCGTGGCGTCCTCGGGCGGCAGGCCAAGCTGGTCGAGGAGGCCGTCGATGCGGTCCTGGGTGTCCTGCTGGGGGAGATCCCGGAGTCCGGCGACGTACTCGAGTTGTTCGTACGCCGTGGCCTGCTCGTAGAGTGGTGGTTCCTCGGGAAGGTAGCCGATGTGGGAGCGGAGGGCGTCCCGGTCGGTGACGGAGACTCCGGCGACGGTCGCACTGCCGCTGGTCGGCGTCGTCAGGCCGGTGAGCATCCGCATCGTCGTGGTCTTGCCGGAACCGTTGGGGCCAAGAAAGCCGTAGACGGTCCCGTCGGGAACGGCCAGGTCGAGTCGGTCGACGGCGGTCGTCTCGCCGTAGCGTTTGGTCAGGGCAGTGGTTTCGATGGCTTCCATGGAGGGCGTTGGGAGCGCTATCGGCCCACGGCCTGAAATAAGTCACTCTCTCGGAACGTTAATCTGAGTGGAACATGAAGTGTGCACGAACCCGCAAGTTGCCTCCGTGGGTCGGTAGCCGAACCCCAACGGAGGAATCCTCGCGCTTCAGCGCGGGGAGAATGTCAATACCCAGGACATCGAACTTCACGGAAAACACATCTACCTAGATAGCCGAGGCTACTCAACCATGCTGGCATCATATAAATAAGACCCAGAACACAATATGAAGTTTAAGTGCGTAGCACACGGTATGCTTTGCTATGGAAAGCAAGTCGAATACTGTGTCAGGAGGTGGATCGAAGATTGTCCTCGATGTCCCCGCCCAGGACACGAATCTATTCAAGAGTCAGGCCGTTCACGAGGTCCTCTCGTTTTTATCTCGATACCATACTGACGAGTTCTCGATCACGGAACTGACCGACGCGGTAGACTACTCCCAGCCCAGCATCTCAAAGGCCGTCGACATCCTGGTCGCCAACGATCTCGTCACCGACCATCGGGAAGGGAACGCTCGACTGGTACAGATCAACCGGGAACGGTTGCACCATCCCGACGATCCGTTTCTACAGATCCCGCAAGCAGAATTCCACACCCCCGTCCGCACCGCCATCGACGAATTAGTAGAACGGCTTGACGACATAGTCGGTATCGTGTTGTACGGCAGTGTCGCGCGTGGAGACGCTGATCGGCGGAGTGACATCGACCTGTGGGTTCTCGTCGAGGAGGACCGGATGGTGAATCAACGAACTGCGAACCGCGTCCGGCAAGACCTCGAAGACCGTGAGTTCGACACCGGTCGGTACGCATACGAGATCGACGTCGAATCGCTTCCAGCCGTCCCGAACTACACTGACGAACTCCAAGACATACTCAGCGATGGCCTCGTCGTCCACGACACAGAGAACTTCGAAACCGTCCGGAAGATGGTGTTCCACGGTGATCTCGATGAGTAGGGAATCCGATCCAGAGGTCATCACGGACGCGCTCACCGCGGCCATCGACGCGTTCAACGAGGAAGGATACGGCGTCCCTACGCGAGAGGAGGCGATTGACGCAGACGCTGACTGGAAAACCCAGCTGACGAAGGCGTGCCGATTGCTGGCTGCAGTCGATACGATCGCCGAGCAAGGATTCTACACCGCCACTATCGAATTGTGTTTCGGCGCGACCGAACGATCGGTTGAAGCCTTCGCGTTAGCCGAAGGCGGCGACGAGATCGATGATTTCCACGACCACACCACTTGCTACGATCGTGCCACCGACCTCGGACTTCTCTCCGCCGCAACGACACGCGAACTCCGGCAACTGTACGCCATCAACCGCACCGACAGTTACTACGGCGGACGACGCCCGACAGAGCGCCAAGCAAACACGATGCAACAACTCGCTCGAAGTATCCACGAACACGTCACAAATCAAATCAGGGAAGGTGGCGTCTGCGTCTGCAATTCACGAAACTAACGGCTTTCCACTAACAGGCAGATTCCTCACTCACAACCCAACCACTTGTTCGAAGCAATTTACTCTACAGCAATAACATCCTCGTGAGCTCACGCAGCACACGACAAGAGTGGTGTGCGGGACGAGCCAAAATTCCCGGCTCTGTTGAAATCATCAGCAGTTGATATAAACAGCGTGCTGAATACACAGCGCTGGCCGTGTTTAGACGCCGCTCAGTTGGCGTCTCGACCGGGATTATGTGGGGTTGAGCGAGGAAGCGGCGAGTATGCCGTCTCAACTCGCCCAGTTCACCGACCGATGCGTCGATTTGTCCCAGAACGCTGTCATCGGTAAGCCAGCGCCGGCGATCAAGAAGGGTGACGGCGGCTACGCTGACTGGGTGATCGTCTCGATCCACTGCCTCCGAGAGTACCTGAACCAGCCCTACCGCCGGTTGCTCGATATTCTGCATGAGATGCCCGGAATCGCCGCTAAACTCGGACTTTCTGTGGATCAGCTACCGGATTTCACCACCGTCTGCACGCGGAAACAAGATCTCAAAATGCGGATCTGGCGGGTGTTACTGCGGTTGTCTGTCTCACTGCACGAACTCGGCGACGTTCAGGCGATCGACGCAACTGGGTTCAAACGCCATCAAGCCAGCCGTCACTACGTTCTTCGTGTCGGCTACAATTTTGACGATATCAAGACGACAGCGCTCGTTGATTGCGATACCAGCGTCATCCTCGATATCCATTGCTCGATGAAACAACCGCACGACACTCAGGTCGGACGGCAGGTACTGACGAGAAATCTCACCCGATTGACCACGATCACCGCCGACAAAAGTTACGACTGGGACGCGCTGCGGCACGAACTCAGAGACGCTGGCATTCGCCCGGTGATCAAACATCGAGAGTTCTACGCACTCGACAAAGCGCATAACGCTCGCCACGACGAGAACGTCTATCACCGCCGCTCGATCGTCGAAGCGATCTTCTTCGCTCTAAAACATCGATTCGGCGAGACGTTACGGGCCAGAACGTGGTTTGGCCAGTTCAGAGAGCTCGTCCTAAAGGCTGCCGTCAGAAACATCGAGCAAGCCGTGAAGCTCTGATACCACTGATCTCACGCGTCTAAACAAGCCCAACAGCGCATATTCAGCAAAGCTATCTCAAAATTGCTTAATCCGAGTTTGCCAAGGCCCCATCTGGACCCATTCGTGCAGGGTGAGTCTTCCCAGTCCAAGGGAATAGGGTGGAGCCGATAGTAAAACCAATTTCTGTAAGCAATCGAGGTACGTTGGTCGTCCCGGTTCACGTTGCTCGGTAAGTGTGCCTGATACCGTCATCCACCGAGCCACCAGCCGTAGAGCTTCTCCTGCTCCTCGGCGTCGGGGTGTTTCTTCGATTGGCCGTACGTTTTCCCCTTTAGGAGTTGTCGTTCGACTGTATTCGCGGCGAGACGGAGTGCATGGGTAGCGCCGTAACCCTCGCCGTCGGCGGTGAAGTAGCCTCGATCAGTGACCAGCCTGATTCGTGCCAGCACGAGCGGCACGCCCCGGGTCTGTTCCTTGTGCTCTTGCAGTTCGATGCTGGCCTTGATCACCTGCATATCGCCGTACTTCGAGGTCATGCTCTCGATCAACGCGGAGACGCCGTCGTAGTCCATGCCATCGAGCAGGTCGAGACCAAACACTTGCACAGGCTGGCGCCCGTCGTCTTGCTCCCAAGTGAGTGCCTTGATGACATCCGTCTTCGTGACGATACCGCTGGGCTCGTCTGTCTCGCTGTCAGTAACGACGAGCGAGGAGATTTCCTGCTCGAACATCGTCTCGACCACCTCGTCGAGCGTTGCGTCTCGCCCGATGGTCACGACCGCATCGGACATCAGGTTCCGGACCGGCAGATCAAGCATCCGATCAGACTCCCCCTCGCGCGCGCCGAAGCCCCCGTGGCTCCCACCGGCGGCTTTCCCACCGCCGCCGACGTTGCCGGATGACCCCCCCTGGCTTCGACTCCCCCCTCGCGTCGTGAACTCGATGACATCGTAGAGACTTAGCATCCCCACTACTTCGTCATCCTCGACGACCGGGAGATGGGCGATGCCCGATTCCCGCAGAGTGTTGAGCGCTTCTCCGATACCGATCTCGGGGGTCACGCTGATCAACTCGGCCGAGTGCGCTTCGTCGACGGTCGCCGCGTCGAGGAACGGACGGACGGCCGCGAGGACGGCATCTGCGGTTACGACGCCATAGACGCGTTCGTCGTCGAGGACGGGAAGTGTCTTGGCGTCGCTCCCGATCATGAGCCGGGCGACCTCGCGGACGTCTTCGGTTCGTTCGACGGCCGGGACGTGTTGCACCTGCGAGCCGACCTTCGCGGAGGGCTGATTGGACGACGATGCCAGCTGTCGACGGCTGACGACGCCGCGATACTCGTCGCCGTCCGTGACGACGACGGCGTCGAGCTCCTGGTTCTCAAACGCACCTGCGACCTTCGAGAGCGGTGTCCCAATGTCGAATTCGGTGAACGACGTGGAAACGATCTCGGTGATGTCCATGTTGACTCTCTCTCAGTAGAGGATCGCCGTACGGTTATGACTGTCCCACGACCGAGAGGCGAGGAGCCGTGAGCTCGAACTCAATTCCCGTGGGCTGATTCGATCACGGAACAGGAGTTGGTAGAAATCGACTGCGAGATAGAGAGGCTGAGGGCACAGTACGAAAGGGTGGGATCGAAATTTTCCCTTGTAACTCGGCAGTAGGGCGTTTGACGCTCCAATTCTAATATGAAACGAATATTTTTACTGCGCCGGCCCTGTTGAAACCCTCAGTAGATGATATATTTCGGAGGTCGTGCTGAAAACAGGGCGCAAATGCAACACACTTCTAACCAGCGAGAGATCGTGAATGATCAGTACAGGAGGTATACTTCTCTCTAACAGTACAGTCGAATTGTCATACCATTCAGTGGTCATCCACTGATCGCGTTACCCGCACAAATTCTGCTGCTTTGCTCGATACTCGGCCCCGAACTGCAGTTGATCGTTACGCGAGAGCTTGATGTCGTGTTCCGCCAGTAGCTCAACCATCTGCTCAGTATCGTACTCGTACCATAGTGCGAGAAGCCACACGTTCTTCTGCACGTACTCATAATTACGGCGCAGAACCCGTGGATCAAGTGGATCAACCTCGATGGAACACATCGAAACTAAGTTTGATGTCTGGAATCATAAAACAAGAGTATAACTCTGCTATTACGACTTACCCATGCTTCAGGTGGAAATAACCGAGCAGTTCGCACTAGTTGGGGGATGATGTTATGACCGTTGAGAACCTGCTTAGTTTAACATAATGAGTGCAATGAAGTGGGCACACTTCGAAAAAAGGAGGATCGGCGTTCGTGGATGAACCCGCTCTCAGTCTTCGGATCGTAGGGGCTGTTGCAGATGTAATGGGTATTGACCCAGTTGACTGTCCCCCACTCTTCGAAGCTATCAATCCGGATGCTTTGGACACCCTATTCGAAGGGAAGAAGTCTCGCGGATCTCTCGTCTTCGAATACGCTGGATACATCGTCACTGTAGACAACGGGTGAACATCACTCTAATCGAACCGGACGAGCCGTAACGAATTCCTCATGACGTTTTTCGTCCAAGCGCTCGAAACCAGCACTCACGGTTAGTACGGACGCTCCACAGCACAGCTGATTCACTATATTGAGAGCGGAAAAACCTTGATCGCCGTGCTGCACTAATGCTCTGCATCTCGCACGTCAGTTCTGACAGCAGTTCGGTAGTTCGTTGCGTCTCTGCTGAATAGATAGCGCGAATGTCGCACGAAGGCTAACTCGACTTACGGGAGTGGTGATCGCTCAGTGCAGGCGAAGGATGTAATGCGTCAGATTGTGATCTAACCGACCTCTGATAGAAATTGCATGCAGAGCATGGGTTCAGCGTTTGGCTTCGATTGTTTCAAGCCATTTTGATCGGTCTTTGAACGCTCTGGTGATTCATTAAATATATGAATTAATTATAATTAAGAAATCATCAGAATCGATAGTCTGGTCCGGGAGACATTCGAAAATCCATGCGTTGTTGTAAAGGAGGAAACACGACCCCTCAATTCCCGCCCGTCCTGAATCGCAGCGACTCGCTGAATGGAGCCACTCCTCCTCACTTGGTGAATAACATCACCACGTTGGGCGAGTGAAATGAGTTTGAAACTGGAGTTACTCAATCACACCTCTCACTCGTGGATGTCGTACGGTTCGACCAGCGTCAGGATCTTCTGTTCCAGTTCACCGCCAATAAACTGGATGTAACCCGTTTCAGTCTCATAGTCGATTATCCGAGCCTCCTCCAATTTTGGAAGATGGGTATGGTGAAGTGCGATCCGGATGCGCTGTCGGTGTTCGTCTGACTCTCGTTTTGCGTCTTCATCCCGAACCCGGTCTGCAACGCGATCTACGAGCACATCGTATTCCAGTGTCTTCTCGGATGCGTTGTCCAATGCGTCAAGGATGGCGCGCCGATGTTCGTTCGCTACTGCCGACAGAATCGTATCGGGGGAGATTGGTTTCTCACGCCCCGAAGAACCGGAACCCGCATCAATTGACTGGATATTACGTGTCCCCAGCTTTCGACTCTCATCCATACTCACCTAGCGTCGGCCCAACTGTCTGGTTCTGTCCCATGGTGTATAATGGAACAGTCAGTCCACTTCCGTCGCTGACTCGGGCGCAAGAAGCGCGTACCTCCCGAACTCACCGATGGCACGACGCAGTCGCTCCGTCACTGCCTGATCGGAAATCCCGAGTTCGCTAGCTAACTCCGCGGTCGTACAGCCGCGTGGAATGTCGTAGTATCCCAATCGGACGGCAAGCGTCAGCGCTTCTCGTTGGGGCTCACTCAAGCCGTACCACGGACCAGACTCGGGGTCCGTCGGATTGTATATACGAATTAGCTCCAGGGAGATGTGCGCGTCCTCACAACAGTCCTGACACTGACTCAATGCCTCGCGGTCAGAGAACCGTATCTCGAAATTCCACCCTTCCGGTGATCCAGTAGCACCCAGTATTTGCCCGTCGTGTTCCAAGATGCACTGAAAAAGGTGGTCCTGGCTCGCATCCCAGTCGAGCCTGATCAGCGTCCGGTCGTCGAAGACGTCCACCTCCGTGACGCTGTTGACAGTTGGATAGCGTTCGACGGTATCAAGAAAGCCGTTTTCGACCGGTTCGTAGACCCAAAAGAGCGGCACGGTCACGTTCCCGCTCGGGACGAGCGTTTCGAGTTCGATGGCCGACGCATCCTCTATACTGAGAATTTGCCCGAGTTCAAAATCATCGGATGGGATGCGAATCTCCGTTATCACACTCATGCTAACTTGTAAGACTAGATTGGTCGGTCGTACAAAAGGAGATGACATGGTGTACCATGGCTGTCCGGGTACCAACGGACTTCCCGCTCGCAGAACATACTATCTCAGCCATCAACGGTGCGTTGGCTCGTCTCGAAGCCATGGCACACCACCCATGCCGGTTATTCGTCTGCCGGACGAAAGCTTCCACATGGCGACTGTAATGGAGTTTACGAGTCCGGTAGCGGAGTTTCCACTGGGGAGTGTGTTCGAGAATTTGCCGGGTGTGACCGTCGAACTGGAGCGACTTATCCCACACGAGACGCTGATTATCCCGTATTTCTGGGTGCGCGATACGGAAACGGAGGACATCGAAGCTGCGTTCGAACAACACGCTGGCGTGAGCAACATCCGACTGGTCGATAGCGTCGAAGACGAGTATCTCATGCGTGCCGAGTGGGAGCAAGAGTACTTCGGTATCTTGAGTGCGCTTGCCGAGGCCAACGTCGTCGTGCTCTCCGGAATCGGTACGAAAGACGAGTGGCGATTCGAGGTGCGCGCCGAGAGTCAGGAGGCAATCGCCGAGTTTCGAGAGTACTGCCAGGAAAACGACATTCCGATAGCGATCACCGCCGTCCACGCAATGCTTCCGATCCAGGGGGAAGGCTACGAGTTGACCGAGACCCAACGTGAGGCGCTGATATTGGCCTACGAGCGGGGCTACTTCGACACCCCACGCGAGGCGTCGCTCGAAGAGATCGCTGACGAGCTCGACATCACCCAGCAATCACTATCGTCACGCCTTCGACGCGGGCATCGACGCCTCATTGGAGCGACACTCAGTAGTTCGGTATGATCGTTCGGATAGGCTCTTTGTATTAAACCCCCTGTATAATCAGTACCCCTATTGAACCGACTCAGACGGCTAGAATCGGGCAAGATGGACACAAAGGTATCTGGGGTTGGAGTCGAAGCGGTCGAGTACTCTCAGGAATCTGGGACTGTTCGCACGCAGTTTGATCAGGAAAAGACACCCGCGAGCATAGCTGTTATCGCAACGCTGGCGGATGTACTGGACACTGACCCGGTAGAACTGGACCCGCTCCAGTCCACTGTCAACCCCGACGAATTAGATGCGCTCGTCCGCGTTCGCAACGGGACGAACGGGGATACCCACGCTGCATTCACGCACGAGGGGCACGCAATAACCGTACACAGCTACGGTGTGATCACCATCACACCAGAACACGAACTTACAGCGGAGAAACACGAAAGGGGTGCGGGGAGATGACGTCTGAAGAGACAGCGCTTACGTCGACGGGGGAATTGAACGCGGAGCTGAAAGCCCTCCTTCGCAGGGCCTACGAGAGTGGAATCGATGTGGAAGGCGGATTCGAATGTCGAAATGGGGTCGAACATCCCGACTGGGACGTGATCGTCACGGAAGTCGAAAAGAACGAGCATTCGGAGTGACCGACGACGAGGGTTACCGGTCGTCTCAAATAACAGGTCCGTGAGAGAGAAACGCTGCAACGATGATCGCATCGAACGTGTGCTCTCAGCGCAACAGTGGAGAGTATTACGTGCGCTACTGGACGAGAGCGTGATGGCTGCAGATCCGATTCTTCGAAAGGGAGAGACTCTTGACGCCGGGGAGTACCTCACGATCTGTTACGAACTCCATCACGTTCTACTCCCCGAATTAGCGGATATGAGACTTGTCGAGTTCGACAGGTTCGAAGACGAGGTACGGCGAGGACTGAGATTCGACGAGGTGCATCGATTTCTCGAACAGATTGCTGACGATCATGACAAGTAACCCGGCACTGTCTAGATGAGAGTTTGAGGAATGAGCAGGTGGTGGCGAGAAGTGTCCAATGCAACTCGCCAACCTGCTCAGAGAGACCTTAGACGTGGATTGTGATGAGGTTTGGGAGAACGAGCGCACC